>JBJKRA010000136.1:0-7124 GCA_046704905.1 Candidatus Woesearchaeota archaeon | reverse complement strand
CTGCGACCCCGGGCAGATCCAGGTCCAGAGCTGCAGCGTCGACCATAAGGGCATCTGCGCACATGGTATGGAGACCAGGACCTGCACTGCGGCGTACCTCTGGAGCTCCTGGAATGACACTTCCTGCACCCAACCCAAACCTGAGGCCTGCGACGGCCTAGACGACGATTGCGACGGTCAGCTCGACAACGGCCTCATCCCCCCTCCTGCGGACAACCAGCTGGGCATCTGCGCCAATGCCACGAAGGTCTGCAAGGGCAGCAGAGGCTGGACGGAACCAGATTACACCAAACTCCCCGGATACAGCGCGGCGGAGACCGTCTGCGACGGCATCGACCATAACTGCGACGGCCATCCCAACGGCAACTGCTGTCGACTGCTGGATGTCGCCGTCTCGCCGACCTGCCCTGCAGGCGGCTGCAGCAAAGGGGACATCGTTGGCATAGGCGCGAACATGACGGGAGGCGTGTGCGACAGCGTCACGAACCTCCAGATCGACATGAAGAACAGCAACGGTAGGTGCGTCGTCACCTTCAGGGGCGGCAGCATCAGCGGGGTCTGGACCAACATCACCTCCGCGAACACCTTCACGATCACCGACCCTGCGAACAGCTGGACCGGCATCTACAACCTTTCCGGCACCTGGAAGGTGCCAGGGGTGTCCCTCGGCTGCAACGGCACCACCATCAACCCGTTCAAGCTCGGCCAGGACTGGCAGGCGGCAATCAGGGAAGGCGGCGATCCGTCCATATACAGCGCGAACATCCTGTCGTTCGCCCAATCCGTGGTCGGCTCCATCCATTTCAGCACAGCTCTCCCGCAAGACTGCAATGACAGCGAGGATAACGACGGCAATGGCTGCTATGACCAGAACGACACCGGATGCTGGGACAATCCGAATAACCCTGCAACCTACAACCCCAAGAAGACTGAGGGCGGCGGAAAGTGCTATGTCACGAACGAGGGTTCAAACAACCTTACGGCAGCGCAGTACCATGCCCTGTATGCCGGCTACTACAACGGCAATTCGCTCACGCGCGGCGCCACGTCCCTGAGCAGTTCCGGCGCCGTCCCGCAGTGCATAGGGAATGCGCAGATCGGGTCGGACGCCGGCGGTTCCTACGCCTATACCTGCTTCGGGGATGATACGGCTGTCCCCCTGGCCTGCAAGGGCGTCGTCACCGCTTCCTGCAAGCTCGCCGCGGCCAAGGCGACAGGCAGTCAGGAATCGGTCGCCTCCTTCTGCAACAGCCTCTATGGGACATACGCGGACGACGATGGCCATGCCCATCAGAGCCCCTGCGCGCTCTGCCTCGCGAGCACCTCCTCATACAACACCGCCATGATGGCCAAGAACTGCTTCGTCCAGTGCAGCCTCCCCTGGGGCGCGGACAGCCTCTTCGACGACCTGCAGAGCAAGATCATCCAAGAGGACGGACGCCTGGACCACATGATTGCTTTCGGTTTCTCCGTAGGGGATATGCTGCAGCATATCCCCCCTGAGCATCCGTCGAGGCAGAACGGTCTCTCCTATCTCTTTACCGACGGCGACGCCCACGGCGACAACAGGAATGCGCTCGCTGCCATCATCCGCCTCCAGGCCGCCGGAGAACTCCATGGGCAGCCGAGCCTCGTGATGGTCAAACCGTCTCTGGCTGAGTTCGACCCGCTCTACAAGCGGCTGCTCGCTGCCACGCCGCCACCGCTCTGCCTGGATGCGCTCAAGGATCCCGAGAGCTACCAGATGCAGGCCGACAGCCTCATCTATACGAACGGTTTCGTCGCTCCGGCAGGCTACCTGCAGACGCTCGAGAGCCGTCATCAGGACGGAGGCGGCTACCGGATACTCCAGCCCGACCCGACGGACAAGGCGATCTGCGACAGCGGGGCGGATTGCGTCTACCAGGGGATCTGCTATGCGCGCAACGAGACCCTTCCTATCGACGGGGTGAATGTCATATGCAATCCGTAGGCCGCAGCATCCTCATATTCGCCTTCCTCCTCGTCGTCGTGGCGCTGCGGGTCCACGCCGGCGGCTGGACGACGCCCCTCGAGACAGGGCATGCGCTCTGCACGAACGGCATCGACGACGACTTCGACGGCTACATCGACTACGCCGACCAGAGCTGCCTCGGCTGGGTGACCGGTTACGTCACCGACCAGAGCAGCAATCCTGTCGCCAATGCAACGGTCTACCTGTACAACACCGCCAACGGCTACAGCGTCAACACCTCGGCGACCGGCTACTACGAGGACTTCATCATCCCCGGCACCTACAGCATCTTCGCCGCGAACGCCACGTACCGCTCTGACACGGCGACACAGCCGGTGCAGAACCTCTCCGTCTACCAGGTCAATCTCACCATGAGGCCCTACAGCTCCATCTGCAGGCCGGACTGCACCACGGGCGACGGCGTCTGCAACGTGCAGTGCCTCGGCTTCGGCGGCTGCAGCGCGCAGAGCTCGGTCCTCGCCAGCTGCGACGGCTACGGGAGCGGCAACATCATCAGCTACGGCTCGGGCCAGCGCGTCCAGTGCTGCACCGGCACGCCCTATACCTACACCCCGCAGGCGGCCAACGTCTCCTCGGCGAACAAGAACGCCCAGTCCATGGTCATCGTGCACAGGGTCGTGGTGCTGAACGGCGTCCCGATTGAGCTCAACGTGCTCACCTATCAGGAAGGATGAGCATGTCCTTCACCTCATTGCTGCGCGGCGTGAAGGTCAGCAGGCGGCTCGAGGAGATTCTCGTCGTCCTGGCCAGGCATGAGCTCGGCTTCCTGCTCAAAGAGGCCAGGATCACCCACCTTCTGCCCTGGCAGCACCGTGTCCGCCAGTCCTACGGGGAAGGGCAGGGCATGGACCCGGTACGCCTGCGCCTGATCTTCGAGGAGCTGGGCGGGACCTTCATCAAGCTCGGCCAGCTCCTCTCCATGCGTCCCGACCTGGTCCCCCACGAGTACTGCGACGAGCTGCGAAAGCTCCAGGACGCCGTGCCGCCCTTCTCCTATGCCGAGGCGCGGGCGGTCATCAGGGACGAGCTCGGCGACCAGGCGGCGGCTTTCCGCAGGATCGAGGAGAAGCCGATCGCGTCTGCCTCCATCGGCCAGGTGTACAGGGCGACGCTGCACGACGGCAAGGCCGTCGTCATCAAGGTCCAGCGCCCCCACGAGAAGGCGCGCTACGCGATAGACATCGACATCCTCGAGCGCCTCGCGGCGGTCATCCACGGCGTGTATGCGGACCTGCCCTTCGACGCCGCGGAGATCGTGCGGGAGTTCAAGGACTACACGGACGCCGAGTTCGACTACACGATCGAGGCCGAGACCATCGGACGCTTCTACAGGAACTTCTTCGAGCGGCCCGATGTCCGCATCCCGCAGGTCCGCCCTGAGCTCTCGACCAGGCGCGTGCTGACTATGGAGTACATGGAGGGCGCCTCCATAGCGACCCTCGCGAGGATCAAGGGGATGCGCCGCTACAAGGAAGCGATGCTGCGCCGCTTCCTCTCGGCGATGCTGCAGCAGATACTCGCGGACGGCCTCTTCCACGCCGACCCTCATCCCGGCAACGTCTTCGTCGAGAGGAATACCCTGATCTTCCTCGATTTCGGCATCGTAGGATACCTGGGACCTGAGGACCGGCATGCCATCAGGAAGATATTCCTCTCCATCCTCTCCAGGGACACCGGGACGCTCGCGAGAGGTCTCATCGCCATAGGCGTCGCGAAATCGTCGGTCGACAGGAGCGCGCTCGAGGAGGATATCCAGCGCTACTTCTCCGCCTACTACGACTCTGACGTAGGGAGGATAAGCCTCCGTGATCTCTTCCTCCATCTCTTCGCGGTCGTCAGGAAGCACGACCTGCGCATGCCGACACATTTCGTGCTGCTCGGCAAGGCCCTCATGACGACGGAGAGCGTCATCCAGCAGATCGACCCTGGCTTCAACCTGATCAAGGAGAGCATGCGCTACGGGCGGGCGCTCGAGGGCAGGGGCCTTCGGGCGAGAATCAGCCCCGGCAAGGTGCTCGCCTCGGCCGGCAGGCTCAGGGACTTCCTCTTCTCGCTCCCTGAGAGGAGCGAGGACATCTCCTACAAGCTCGACGAGTTCAACGAGAACGTGGACAGGATCCACACCGATCTCGGGACGCTGACCAGGACCATCGACCATTCGGTCAAGACGATAGCGCTCTCGCTCCTCTTCTTCGGCTTCCTGATAGTGGGATACGTCCTGAGGAACGCCTATTCCTGGCTCTTCTACGGTCTCGCCGTCGTGCTCATGCTCATGCTCATCGTCGACTACTTCCGCAGGTAGATGCCCTTCTCCTGATGCCTCCCGCAAAGGTATGATGATTCCCTGTCACGGCGGGGAAAAGCGAAGAAAAGATTAAATAGCAGCTGGAGGACGTGGTCCCTTGAGGTGATTATCGTATGAAGATTCTCATTCCGCTGGCAGGCATGGGCACGCGGTTGAAGCCCTTCACGCTGACCAAGGCCAAGGCCATGGTCGAGGTCGCCGGAAGGCCCGTGCTCGCGCATATCATGGACGAGATCCTCGCGCTCAAGAGGGTCAGGGTAGAGGAGGTCATCTTCATCACCGGCTACCTCGGCGGCCAGATAAGGGACTATATCGAGGGAAACGACTACCCGTTCAGGGTCCGCTTCATCACGCAGACCGAGCTCAAGGGCCAGGCCCACGCGGTCAAGCTCGCCGAGCCGTATATCGACAGCGATCTCGTCATCTGGTTCGTCGACACCATCTCCGATGCCGATCTCGACAATCTCGCCGACGTGGAGGAGGACGGCGCGATCTACGTCAAGGAGGTCGCCGACCCGAGGAGGTTCGGCCAGATCAAGGAGAAGGGCGGGATAGTCACCGAGATCGCCGAGAAGGCCGACCCGCCCATATCCAGACTCGTGACGATCGGCCTCTACTATGTCAGGGACTACCGGAAGATGCTCTCCGCGATCGACACCCTCATCGAGAAGGACATGAAGAAGAAGGGGGAATTCTATCTCATGGACGCCTTCGAACTCATGATCAGGGGCGGGACGAGGTTCCGCACGCTCACGATCGATGTCTGGGAGGACTGCGGCATGCCCGACGCCTTCCTGCGCACGAACCGCTATCTCCTCGCGAAGAAGGGGAACCGGAAGACCAAGCCGTTCCCGGGCGTGACCGTCAACCCCCCTGTCTGGATCGCGGACGACGTGAGGATAGAGAACTCTACCATAGGTCCCAATGTCGCGATCGGCGCAGGAACGGTCATAAGGAACGCCGTCATAGAGGACTCCATCGTCATGGAGCACTGCGACCTCTCCGATGTCAGGCTCGCCGCGAGCATGGTCGGCGAGCACGCGACGGTCGAGGACACGACCGGGACGGTGATCGTCGGGCCCTACAGCGATCTCAAGGCCGCGGACGATACAGCAGCATCGCGTCCCCGAGGCTGAAGAAGCGATAGCGACGGCGGACGGCCTCCGCATACGCGTCAAGTATCCTCTCCCTGCCTGCGAAGGCGCTGACCAGCAAGAGCAGGCTCGATCGCGGCAGGTGGAAGTTCGTGATGAGCGCGGTATAGTGCAGACGGAAGCGGTGGCCGGGATAGATGAAGAGCGTGCTCTCCTGCGAGCCTGGCATGACCCTGCCTGATACTGAAGTGCTCTCGAGCGCCTTGAGCGCCGTCGTGCCAACAACGAAGAGCCGCTTCGCATGGTTGATCGCGTCCGCGGCCTCGGGGGTGATGGTATAGCGCTCCGGATGCATCTTATGGCCGGTGATGTACTCGTCGCGCACCGGCGAGAACGTCCCGAAGCCGACGTGCAGCGTAATCGGCACGATGGCGACGTCCTTCTTCCTTACCGTCGACAGCAGATGGTCAGTGAAATGCAGGCCTGCGGTCGGCGCGGCGAGCGATCCCTTCTCCTCTGCGTAGACGGTCTGGTAGTTGCTGTCGCTGATCCTCTCGTGGATGTAGGGGGGGTTGGGCAGCATCCCCCTGTCCAGCACCGTGTCGACAGGGACCGAGAGCCTGAGATGGAAGTACTCGCTCTTGTGCGTCACCTGCCCTGAGAAGCGCTTCCCGGCTAGCGTGAAGAGCAGCACGTTGCCGGGCTTCACGTGCGAGGTGCCCTTGATCCTGCACTTGACGGTATGGGCATCGAGCCGCTCCTCGATGATCACCTCGACGTGCGCGCCCGTATCCTTCTGTCCGAGCAGCTTGTTGTGCAGCACCCTGGTGTCGTTGACGACGAGCACGTCGCCCTTCCGCAGGAGGCCCGGCAGCCGATAGAACCGGGCATGCGAGAACGGCCCTGAGCCGGGCACGACCATCATCCGCGCATAGCTCCTGGGCTCGACCGCGTCCTGGGCGATCAGCTCTTCGGGAAGGCTGTAGGAGAAGTCCGAGAGGCGCATGGGGAGGGTGGGGTGTGCGCTGCCTTTTATGTTTTGCCCCATAGGGAGAAGGGGAAGCGCCGCGGGCCGGATTTGAACCGACATACCTTACGGAACCTGGGTTCGAGCCAGGCGCAATACCGGATTATGCGACCGCGGCAGCTGGAAAGCGGGAGGCGGAAGCCCTATTTAAAGGTTGCCAAACAGGCGGCATCAGGAGGTCTGCGGGCTGCTTCGCCGAGCGGCACGAGGTCCACGAGGAACGCGTCCTCCGTCGGATACTCCTCGACCCTTGTGGGGACATAGCCGGACAAAATGGCCTCCCCTGCGTGCTCCTCGAGGACGGAAGCGTCCGTCAGCACCCGCATGCGCCTGTCGTCCACCGCCGCGCCGGTCTCCCAATCCTGTGCGATCCTCCTCGCGTATGACCTGAGCCTGCGCAGCAACCGGGCCCGGGCGCCTGCATCGGGCGCAGCGATCCTCTCCTTGTAGGAGACGCCCGGCATGAGCTCGGGAGGATAAATCGCGCCCCGCACGAGCAATCCCTCCTCCGTGATGGTATCTGTGGGAAGGGCGGCAAGCCCTGCCCTGCGCTTGATGCGCCTGGCCAGCTGCACTCCGTCCTTGAGGTGTGTCGTGCAGTAGTGCACCGGGAAGGGGAACCGCCTGCAGAAGGCGAGCAGCCTTCTTGCCGAAGCGTCGCTGCCCTTGACGCCGTACGAGAGC
>JBJKRA010000135.1:0-18255 GCA_046704905.1 Candidatus Woesearchaeota archaeon | reverse complement strand
GTCGAAACCCGGCCTGCTCACCGCGGCGCATATCAGGTCCATGGCTCCAAAACCCATCATCTTCGCGCTCGCCAACCCCGACCCTGAGATCATGCCCGATGCTGCCCGTGCGGCAGGCGCCGCTGTCGTCGCGACCGGCAGGAGCGACTTTCCGAACCAGATCAACAATGTGCTCGCCTTCCCCGGCATCTTCGCAGGGGCTCTCCGGAGCAGGGCGCGCGATATCACCGAGGACATGAAGCTCGCGGCCGCAGAGGCGCTCGCTTCGCACGTCAGGGAACCGACGCCCGGGAAGGTGATACCTTTCCCGTTCGATCCCGGCGTCGCAGAGGCCGTGGCCGGGGCGGTCGCCGAGCATGTGACAACCAGACGCGGCTGAGGCATGACCTTCTCCCCATGGCAACCTTATTATAGTATGCGACCATCCCTCCTGCCATGCTGAAGCGACTGGGCATCGCAGCCATCACCCTGCTCGCATATGCCGGCCTGCACGCGCAGGCGAGCGTGCCTGAAAAGGATTTTCCGCTCCCGAAGGTCCCTTCCTTCCACAGGGAATACAAGGCGGGCGTGAGCATACCTCTCGTCTCCACGCCAGGGGATATCTACTGGCAGGCGCGAAGCTACGTCGAGGGCGGCGACAGCCTCACGGAGATCAGGGGCAACTGCGACCTCGATGCGAAGCTAGGCCCCGTGCACGTGACGAACATCTACCTCGGCCTGATCACGACGATCGATAAGAGCAGGAACACGATAGAGACGATCATCTACAGCGGCGAAGCCGACAGCGCGCATTTCTCGCCCGGCGACAGCGCCCTGGCCAGGAAGTACCGTATCGATCTCTCGAAGGCGACCGGGATAACCCGTACCCTCGCCGACTACAACACGGATACGCTGATTGACCTCGATACGAAGAAGAAGATCGCGCTCGACGGGTCGATAGGGCTTCAGGAGGCCTACTTCATTGTCCGCAACGGCGGAAGCACCGTGCTTCCCATCCACTGCAACGGGAAGATCTACATGCTGCCGGTGGTCGCGGGCATGGAGGACGGGAGAAAGACGCTGTGTATCGACATGACCTACCCTGACCCGGACGATCCTGGCAGGAGGGTGCCCATCATCAAGAAGTTCTACAGCCTCAAGATATACGAGGACGGTTCCGGCCTGCCGGTCGAGGTGAAGGCGCAGATCAGGGCGCCGATCGTCGGGAAGACCACGGCCACGGCGAAGGAGAAGTAGCGGCGTCTCTACGGAACGGGCGCCCGGACCTATTTTCCCCTGCCTCTCCTCGTTCCGCGCCAGCGCGGCTCTTCGGATTGCCTGTCTCAATAGCCAGCAGATGCCTTAATTAAATAATAGCACCACTATATGACTGATGGCATCCTTCGAGGGCTCGCCGACACGAGCGGCAGGAGACAGATGAAAACGGCTGCCGCGCAGAGAATAGTGCCGTGCCTGTGGTTCGGCGGGAACGCGGAAGAGGCGGTCGGGTTATATACCTCCGCTTTCAAGGGCTCCAAGGCCATCAAGACGGTGCGCTACGAGAAGCACAGCGCGAAGGCCTCGGGGATGGCCGAAGGCAGCGTGCTTACTGTGCTCTTCGAGCTCTCCGGATACCGGATGCTCGCGCTCAACGGGAGCCCGGACTTCCCGTTCACCCATGCCTTCTCCTTCTTCGTCTCCTGCGAGACCGAAAGAGAGATCGACAGGCTCTACGCGAAACTCTCGGACGGCGGAAAGATCCTCATGCCCTACCAGGAATACCCGTTCAGCAGGAAGTACTGCTGGCTGGAGGACAGGTACGGGCTGTCCTGGCAGCTCAGTCTCGCGGGGGAGAAGCTTCGGATCACGCCGTGCCTGATGTTCGACGGGGACGCGCTCGGCAAGGCAGAAGAGGCGATGCGCTTCTACTCTTCCCTCTTCGGGAAGTCCGGCATCAAATCGCTGGTGCGCTACGGGCCGGAGAACAAGGCGGCCGAGGGCATGGTCGTGCACGGGGAGTTCTTGCTTGCCGGCCAGGATTTCATGGCGATGGACAACGGCAGGCCCTCCGGCGTCGTGTTCAACGAGAGCGTATCGCTCATGGTGCACTGCAGGGACCAGGAAGGGATCGACCATTTCTGGGAGAAGCTCTCGGCGCATCCCGATGCGGAGCAGTGCGGCTGGCTCAGGGACAGGTACGGCGTCTCGTGGCAGATCGTGCCTGAAAAGCTGGACGAACTGCTTGCCAGGGGGGAAGCCATGAAGGCGATGATTGCGATGAAGAAGCTCGATATCGGGAAGCTGGAGACAGCGGGCAAGAAGTAGCGCCCGACGGGCAGAGCGTTCACCGGTGCTTGTAGTACGCCTGCCTGATCATGCGCCTGGCCCGGCTGAGACGCTTCTTGGCGTCAGCTATCCTCACCTGGACCCTGCTGCCGCTCATCTTCGTGATGGCGAAGTAGTCCGAGACCTTCGCGATGCGCCTGTACTCCTCTGCCGAGGTTATCTGCTTTTTCCTGATGTACCTGTCCAGACGCAGGACATTGGTGTAATAGCGCCAGACCCCCTGGTAGATTGCCTTCCTCGGCGAGAAATAGATTCTGCCGCTTCGCAGTATCCCGAAGCGGTAGCCCTTACGCATGAGGTCCTGGATGATGGCGACGTCCTCGCCCCAGTATATCCTCTCGTCGAAACCGCCTACATCCAGGAAGGCCTTCTTCCTCGCGATGATGCAGGTGCCTATCGCGTATGCCCTCCTGGTGCGCTGGCGCAGCCGCATGGCCATGTTGCTTATGTGGGTGGAGAGCACGATGAGGGCCCATTCCGGCCAGGTGACCTTTATCTCCCTCGTCGGGAGGTTCGGGGCCGTCGTACAGTCGAGATGCCGCCTCTCCATCTCTGCTGCCGCCTTGAGGAGGAACCTCCTGTCCGGGAGACGCACGTCGGAGTCTAGGAAGACGAGGCTGTCCCCCTTGGCCGTCTTCGCGCCGCGGTTCCTGCCGACGCCGGGCATGCCGCCCCGTATGATTCTCGCGCCGAGCGAGCGTGCGATCTTTTGCGTGCCGTCCGTGGAACCGGCGTCCGCGACGATGGTCTCGAGCTCTATCTGCAGGTCCCTGCCCTTCAACCGCTGCTCCCGGAGGTCCTTGAGGAGGCCGGGAAGGTAGCGCTCCTCATTCTTGGCAGGGATGATGACGCTGATGCGCTCTGTCCTTCTTTCTGCCATCATTGTCCTGTCAGGGACTGTCCTTTATTAATATTCTGTTCTTCACTTCCGCAAGTCTCTTTCCCATAGTTTTCACGCCCGTCCAGTCACGAAAACGGAACAGAAAACGCAAAGGTATAAATAGGAGTGCGGGACAGGTAACAGCAGCGAAACGAGGTTGGTGCTATGAACGGTCCTGTCGGGCAGTATCTGTTTGAATCCTCCTGGGAGACCTGCAACAAGGTAGGGGGGATCTACACCGTCATCAAGTCGAAGGCTGCGCTGATGACCGCGGCGTACCCCAACTACTTCCTCATCGGCCCCTACTTCGAGGACCATGCGAGGATGGAGCTGGAGAAGAAGGAGCCGCCGCAGTTCATGAAGCGCGCGTTCGACAGGATCGCGGCGCAGGGCATCGTCTGCCACTTCGGCACCTGGCAGGTCAAGGGCGAGCCCAACGCCATCCTTATCGACTCGCGCGCCCTCCTCTCGCAGAAGGACGCCATAAAGACGACGCTCTGGGAGCACTACCGCGTCGAGTCCCTGTTCTCCCACTGGGATTTCGAGGAGCCTATGATCTGGAGCTGGGCCGTCGGGATGCTGCTCGAGGCCGTCGTCGCGGAACTGCCGGGCGAGAAGGTCGTCGCGCACTTCCACGAGTGGCTCGCAGGGATAGCGTGCCTCTATACCGACCTCAAGCGTCTCCCTATAGCGACCGTGTTCACGACGCACGCGACGATGCTCGGGCGCGCCCTCTGCGGCTCGGGCAGGGACCTCTACGCCGAGCTCGACACGCTCAACCCCTACGAGGAGGCGAAGCGCGTCGGGGTGATGGACAAGTTCACGACGGAGCGCGCCTGCGCCCACACCGCGAAGGCCTTCACCACGGTCTCTGAGATCACCGGGATGGAGGCCGAGAAGATACTCGGGAAGAAGCCCGATGTCCTCGTCCTCAACGGCCTGGACCTCTCGAAGTTCCCTACGTTCGAGGAGGCGTCCATACGCCATATCGCCAACCGCGACCGGATGCGCGAGTTCCTGACGTACTACTTCTTCCCCTACTACCACTTCGACCTCGACCACAACCTGATCTTCTCGCTGTTCGGACGCTACGAGTTCCGCAACAAGGGGATAGACCTCTTCATCAAGGCCCTGGGCGAGCTGAACAGGATGCTGCGCGACCACGCCGCGGAGCGGACGGTGACGGCGTTCTTCTTCGTGCCTGCGGGGATCTCGTCGGTGAACACGGAGGTGCTGACGAACAAGATCTTCTACCGCCACATCAAGGACTACGTTATGAGGAACGCCGACCAGATAGACCGCATGATCATCTCGAACCTGGTGAGCGACAAGCCGCTGGCGAACGAGGATCTCTTCTCCAAGGAGTTCCTCTCCAACAACAAGAAGCACATCATGATGTTCCACAGGAAGGGGCTGCCGCCGCTGTCGACGCACAATCTCACCGAGGGGAACAGCGACCAGATCATCTCCGCGTTCAGGCGGGAGGGACTGCTCAACAGGGCAGAGGACCCGGTCAAGGTCGTCTTCTACCCGGTCTACCTCAACGGGGTGGACGGCCTCTTGGACATGGACTACTACAACGTCATCTCCGGATCGCATCTCGGGGTGTTCCCGAGCTACTACGAGCCCTGGGGATACACGCCTCTGGAGAGCGCCGCCCTCGGGGTGCCTGCCGTGACGACAGATCTCGCAGGCTTCGGGCGCTTCATCCAGAAGGACCCGCGCGTCAACCATGCGGGGCTCTTCGTGCTGCAGCGCTACGAGCACGACGACGCGGAGGTCGCCGGCAAGTTCGCGACGCTCCTGTTCAACTTCGCGAGGCTCTCCAGGCCAGAACGCGCCAAGCACAAAATCGAGGCGATGCAGCTCTCCGAGCTCGCGGACTGGAAGGAGCTCGTCTACAACTACTACGAGGCGCACAACCTCGCGCTGTCGCGCGTGCACTAGAACTCGCTGAAGAGCTCGCGCATCTGCTCGACGGTGCGCTTCCAGGAGAAGCGGCGCATGACCGTCTTCCTCGCGGCGGGGCCGAGGTCCCTGTAACGCTCGGGGTGCTCGAGCACCGCCTGCAGCTTGATCCTGAGGGTCGTCGCGTTCCCCCTGGCGAAGAGCATGCCGTTCTCCTTCTCCGCGATGTAGCTCTTGACGTAGCCGACGCTGCTCGCTATGACGATCTTCTCGCAGGCCATGGCCTCCAGGGTCACGAGGGATGTCGTCTCGGTGAGCGAGGCGAGCACGAAGATGTCCACGGCCTGCATCTCGTGGACTATGTCGCCTCTGGGCTTCACGTACGTCACCCCGCGCATCTGCTGCAGCCCCCTGACCATGGTCGGCACGCCGTCCCCGACGATCAGGAGCTGGATGTCGTCGCGGTCGCGCTGGATGTCCGCGAACGCCGCAGTGATGATGTCTATCCCCTTCTCCCGCGCCACGCGGCCGATGAAGCCGATGACGGTCTTCTCAGGATCGATGCCGAGCGCCTTCTTCCTTTCCTTCTTCGTCTCCTCATCGACCGGAGTGAACTTGTCCGTGTCCACGCCGAGGCGGATGACGACCTTCTCCGGACGGCGCACGCCGTTCTTCCTGAGCAGCTCAATCGCCTCCCGGTAGGGGACGGCGATGACGTTCGCCCGGTTGTAGAGGAAACGGGTGAAGAGCTGTATGAGGATGCGCGTCGCGAGCTTGCCGTGCGCGACGCTCTTTGAAGTCAGCTCCCAGTCGACCGCATGCATGAAATGGATGATCGGCTTATGGTACCAGCGCGCGAGCACTATCCCCATGCCCCCTATCGGACCGATCGTGTTGGAGAAGACCAGATCCGCCTCCTTTATGGCATGGCGCATCGCGAGGCTCACCTTCGGGAAGCGGTAGTCGCCGAGACGTAGCCCGGTCGTGGGGATGCGCAGTATCGGCACGCCCATGTCGACCTTTCCGAAATCGGGCGCCACGACGGTGATCCCGTAGCTCTCCGAGAGCGGGGGTATGATCTCCGAGAGGAATCTCGCGATGCCGTCCCAACGCGGCAGGAACGAGTCCGAGAGGATGACGATCTTCTTCATCTTTCCTTCCTGAAGACCTCCGCATAGCGGTAGCCGTAGCTCAGGCCGTTGAGGAAGGCCTTGAGATAGACGCTCCAGAGATGGAGGATGATGACGATCCTCTGGCTCTGGTGCTGCTTGAAGGAGTCCACCTTCTTGTGCAGGTAGGGCGTGATGTCCATGACGAGCTTCGGCCTGTTGCGGTTGAGGATGCTGAGCACGTTCCAGACGTCGAAGGTGTAGACCTCGGGCTGCCAGGCAAGCTCCTTGTGCAGGTCCATGACGATCCTGTGCACGGCGCGGTGATCCGGATGGGGGTCGTCGCCGCTGTGGGTAAAGATCCTCTTCGGCCGGTATTTCCCGAGGACCTTCATGACGAAAGACCGCCGGTCGGGGAAGTCCTGCGGGAACCTGCCTTCAGGGATGCCGAGATAGATGATGTCCTTCCCGCCGAGCACCTTGTCGGCGTTGAGGGATTCGGCGAGGCGCATGTCCCTCGTGACGTCCTTGTCCTGCCAGGGGTGGCTCATCTCGCCGTAGGAGAAGATGATGTTGATGACCCTCGCTCCCTCGTCTATGGCCTTCGCGACCGTGCCGCCGGCGCCGAGGATGTAGTCGTCGTTGTGGGCGCCGATCGTGAGGATGACGTCCTGGTCCTTTTTCATCATCCGCGCTTCCTCCTGGCGTAGCGCCATGCGAGCATCCCGCCTCCTAGGAGGATGAGAGGTATGGAGAGCCACTGGCCCATGGTCAGGCCGCCCGAGAAGACCAGGTATGCCTTGAAGAACTCGACGATGAAGCGCGCGATGCCGTACGTCAGGAGGAAGAGCCAGGTGTAGAAACCGTCGAACTTCAGGCCATGCCTCCTGTACGCCGCGTACATCACGAGGAACACCAGAAGATAGGCGAAAGCCTCGTAGAGCTGGACAGGGTGGCGGTAGCCGGGGCAGCAGGGGAACTTGACCGCCCAGGGGACGTTCGCGATGCGTCCGACGAGCTCGCCGTTGAAGAAGTTGCCGATGCGGATGAACATGCCCGCGGCAGGCGCGACGATGGATGCCGGGTCGGAGAAGAACGCCCAATGCTTCTTCTCATGTTTCGCGAGGAGCCAGAGAGCGACGATGCCGAAGGCGATCGCCCCGTGGCTCGCGATCCCGCCCTTCCATATCTCGAGGATCTCTACCGGGTGCGCGCTGTAGTAGCTCCAGCCGTAGAAGACGACATGGAAGAGCCGTGCGCCTACGAGCATCGCGACCATGGCGATGAGCCCGACCCACTCGGTGCGGTTCTCGGGGAAGCCCTTCTTCCTCATGAAATGGGTGAAACCGAAGTAGCCGGACAGGAACGCCGCCACGAGGAGTATCCCGTAGTAGCGCAGCTGGAACGGGCCGAACGTGGCGATGACCGGGTTTATCGTCGAGGTGAATACCATCTTATTTCATCCTGTAGCGCAGGAGCGCGGCGATCCCTCCGAGATGGTAGAGGCGCTCGCCGTCCTCGTGGGCCGTCGAGACGATCATGACCTTGCCCTCGGCGCGCTCGGTCGCCTTCATGATCTCGTCGAGCTGCTCGTACTGGTCGGCCTTCCGGAGCTCCTCTATCAGCTTGTCTGCGATGAGCAGCTGCCTGACCGCGCCGGCCTCCGCTGCCGTCGCGACCTCTGCTAGGCCGTAGCAGGCCGCTCCATCCTGCATGATCGTCTTGAAGAGCTCGTCGATGATGACTGCCTCTTCGGCCATCCTCTGGCGGGCGAGCGCGGCCTTGATCTCGCCCCTCTTGAGTATCTCCTGGACGGCGTTCTCGCTGACGGATGAGCAGGTCGCAGGGACGGCCATGTCCTTGAGATCCTGCGGGAGCTTCTTGATGAGGTACTCCTTGAAGAAGGAGGGCGACGCTATCACCAGGGTCGAGAAATGGCGCCGTCCCATCTGTTCCTCCGTCGCCCTGGCGAGCTCGGCGTAGAAATCGCTCGTCTGGGTGTCGGCGTCCTTCTTCTGGACCTGGCCGTGCAGCTCAAGGAGCGTCTCAGCGCGGTGGCGCTTCAGCGCGACGAAGAGGGCGCTCTCGCGGTCGTGGATGACGAGGAGGACGCGCTCGTCGGTCGGCTCGGTCATCTCTTTGAGCTTCTCCTCCTGGAAGCTGTAGACCGTCTCCTTCTCCAGGGTGAAGACCGTGTTCTGCTCGAGCGCAAGGGACTGGTGGCTGCCCTTCGGGATCTCCTCGTCGCTCGCCTCGGTGATCGTGCCGTTGATGCGCAGCACCGAAGGGTCGTAGTCGATCTTCTCGACCATGATCTTGACCATGGCCGGACGCTTGGTGACCTTCGCCTTCTCGCCCTCTCCGCCGAGATTGATCTTCCTGAAGGTCTGGCCCGTGACGAGGTCGCCCTTGTCGATGAGATAGGTGAGGTGCCAGAGGTCCTCGGGCGCGGTTATTTTCGCCCTGATGACCCCTTTGTTGCGCGAGAGGATCTCCATTGGCTTGTGCTGAGGGGCCGGGGTTTTTAAATATTTTCGTCTTTGGTTCCACTGGCCGGCGGCAGCATCGGGATGCGGGGGATGCCAGGGGAGGGCAGGGCAGGTCCTCAAGGTATAGGAGATGGCCAGTTTCATAAATATTATAATGGCGTATACATCATTCAGATGAATTGGAACGGGGGTAATGCGACATGGTCAAGAAGGCAGCCAAACAGACCGCGGGATTCAGCGCCGAGGAGAAGGAAGCGATGAAGGAACGCGCAAAAGAGCTCCAGGCAGAGGCGCGCATGGGCAAGAACCGTGCAGAAGGGGAGAAGGCCGTGCTTGCGGCGATCGAAGCGATGCCGGAGCCTGACCGGAGTTTGGGCAGGCGGCTCCATGGGATCGTCACGAAGAGCGCGCCTTCGCTCGTGCCGAAGACCTGGTACGGGATGCCGGCGTATGCCGACAAGGATGGCAATGTCGTCTGCTTCTTCCAGGGCGCGTACAAGTTCAAGGCGAGGTACGCGACCTTCGGCTTCAACGGCAAGGCCAGGCTCGACGAGGGGAACATGTGGCCTGTCGGCTTCGCCCTTACGAAGCTGGGCGCTGCCGAAGAGGCGAAGATTGTCGCGCTCGTGAAGAGGGCCGTGCGCTGATTCCCTTTCCGGACGCGACCTGGGCGAAATCCATATAAAGGGAAGGTCCCGTGCTCAGGGGAATGGAGTTTTTCGTCACGCCTCTCCTCTCGCCGCCTTTCACGTTCGCGCTCGCGCTCGTCATTTTCGGCTTCCTCGTCGGCACGTATACGGACCTGCGCTGGCGGGAGATGCCGGACTGGGCGAGCTACGGCATGATCTTCGCGGGAATCGGTCTCAACGCGTTCGCCTCCCTGCTCTACCGCAGCTGGGTGTGGATCGTCTCCTCGCTCGCGGGGCTCCTCCTGTTCTATCTCCTTGCCGCGTTCCTCTACTATACCGGGCAGTGGGGAGGGGGGGACAGCAAGGCCCTGATGGGCATGGGTGCGCTCCTCGGCGTGGACCCCTGGATGCTGCTGTCCGGCAGGCTTCCCCTGTCTATCGCGTTCTTCGGTAACGCGCTCGTCATCGGGGCGTTCTACGGGCTGGTCTGGAGCCTGGTGCTCGCTGCCGTGCACTGGAGGGGGTTCGGGCCGGCGTTCGCCAGGCACTGGAAGAGGAGGCGTAAAGCGCGGCTCTACGGCTTCTCTGCCGCTGCGCTGCTGCTGATCGCCGCGCTCGCGACGGGCGACTTCCTGATGAAGCTGATGCTCCTCCTCCTCGCAGGGTTCATCGTACTCTTCCTCGCGCTGATGGCCTTCGTCAAGGGGGTGGAGGAGAGCTGCATGTACCGCGATGCGACGCCTGACCAGCTGGTGGAGGGGGACTGGATCGCCGACGAGATCGTTGTCGCCACGCAGCTTCCGCCCAAAGAGGCCTTCCGACAGAAGTACGCCGCGGCGCTCGCACGCGAGGAGTCCGGCGACGTGCTGCTCAAGCTGCTGCGCCTCCTTGCGGAGATGTTCCCGTGCAGGGCGACACGAGGGCTCGTGGAGAGGAGGAAGGCGCATTTCTCGTTCTCCGCGCTCTACGATGGGCTGACGCGGCACCTGGCCACTGCAGTCCTCATGGAGAGCGTCAGGTCGGTGCAGCGCATCTATGCGCGCGTCTACTATGGGGTCTGGAAGAAGAGGCTCGTAACGGATCTCGCGAGGCTCGTGGACGAGGCGCTCTCTTCCGACCGGAGGCATCTCAAGGCGCTCATGCGCCGCTATCCTTCGCTCAAGGGGCTGGAAGCGGCGCTCGCCGAAGAGCATCTCTTCTACGGGAAGCTCTCCGTCGCTGGTCCTGCAGACCTAGGGATCGAGCGAGAGGCGATCGGGATACTCTCCAAGCTCCATGCCAAGGGGGAGCTGTCCACCGTACGGGTCAAGGACGGCGTGCCCTTCGTGCCTAGCTTCCTCCTCGCGCTGCTCTTCACGCTCGCGTGGGGAAGCGTCTTCACATTGGTGTTCTGAACGGTCTGTGCTGGAATCTCTGGAAACTCTTTCTTCTCTACTTGTACGCCGGAGCGTACACTTCCTGCAGGATAGGAGGCGCATCCTGCAGCAATCCATAGTAGCCGTAGAAGAATTGCTTTACAGGCTCGCTCTCCGCCCTTTCCAGGACTCCGGGCACACCGAAGAACTGGCCTGCCGTGCCGTCCGCAATATAGATCCCCCCCGGCGTCATCATGGATAGCCATTCGTGCCATCGGGGTTTCAATCTCCACTCGGGCCTGTCCGGGATATCGGTCCCTCTTTTCCTTTCGAAGGCATGCTCCCCTTCGATGAGGTTCAAGGCATCGGTACACCAGTGGCCGCATCTCAAGTACCCGTCATACCGGTTAATATACGTACGTGTGCGTAGCTCCAACCAGAATTCCTGTGTTAGCGGTTGACCCATAGGTGGGGGTATGTCCTCTACCGCTTTAAGCTTATCCCCTCACGTGCGTAAGACCTACCGGTCCCCAGCGGCGCCATCTTTAAATAGATGCGCGCCTCCTTCCTCTCCCATGTCCCTTTCCGCCGAGCTCATCTCCCGCATGCAGGCCATCCCGCCAGGGCTCCTCTCGCAATGGGGGTACTGGGCGATCCTCCTCCTGTCGTTCTTCGAATCATCCCCGTTCGCAGGCATGGTCGTGCCGGGCGAGATCGTAGTGATGCTCGGTGGGCTGCTCGCGAGGATGGGGCTGCTCGACCTCTGGTGGGTGATCGCCGTCTCCGTAGCAGGCGCGGTCCTCGGCGATCTTGCCGGCTATCTGCTCGGCAGGCGCTACGGGCACGGGGTCGTGAAGAGATACGGGAAGTACTTCTTCTTGAAAGAGCAGGCGTACGCCAAGGTCGAAGGGCTGATGCGGGAGCATACGCTAAAGACAATCATCATCGGGCGCTACAACAAGCTGACCCGGTCCTTCGCGCCCTTCGTCGCCGGGGCGGGGGACGTCCCGTTCTGGAGGTTCCTCTCCGCTAACCTTATAGGAGGCATCAGCTGGGGCGTGCTCTACGTGCTCGTCGGCTTCCTCTTCGGCGAGGGGTTCGACCTCGCCGCGCGTACGATCGGCATCTTCCTCGCCGTCGCTACCGTGATCGCGCTCGCGCTCATCTTCGGCTACCGCTTCCTCAACCGGCGCTACCACATCTTCTCGCGGGTGCATCTGGCTATGCTGATGCTCGCGGTCGCATCGGTCTACCTCTTCTCGAAGATGCTCGAGGACGTGCTCGACCATGAGTGGATAACCCATGCGGACATCTGGGTGAGCGCGCATATCGGGCTCGTGCAGACGCCCCTCCTCGTCGCCATCGCGAAGGGGCTGACGTTCCTCGGTAGCTCCCGGGTCATGGTGCCTGTCTCGGTCGCCCTGTTCCTGGCGCTCCTCTTCTACCGGCGACGCCGCGACGCGTCCCTCTTCGGAGGGGCGATGCTCTTCGGATTGGCGTCAGAGACGGCCGTCAAGCTGCTCGTGCACCGCGCGCGGCCCCTGCTCCAGCTCGTCGCGACCTCGGGCTACAGCTTCCCCAGCGGTCACGCGACGATGGCTGCGCTCTTCGTCTGCCTGGTGCTGTGGATCTTCCGCAAGGACCTTTCCCCACTGCTCCGCGCCCTGCTCTCCGGCCTCGGCGTCGCGCTGTTCCTCGCCATCGGCGCGAGCAGGATCTGGCTGAACGTGCACTGGACGAGCGACGTCCTGGCAGGGTTCGGCCTCGGTCTCTTCGTCTTCTCTGTCGCGGCGCTGGTGGCGGTGTGGGTCGAACGATCGGGCAATAGTATCTCACGGTCTGTCCGCGGAAAACATTAAATATCCTGACGACATAATGAAGGGTATGCCCTATACGCGGAGATCCCACATCATCAACACCATCCTTGCCGGCGTGTTCGTCTGCGCGCTCCTGTTCCTAGCAGTCTCGACACTCTCGCTGCTCCTGTCCGGCATGATCTATGCATCCGCCACCTACTTCTTCATGCAGTTCCTCGTCGTCATCCCTCTCCTTTTCGGGGTCGTATATGCCGTCTACCTCTACAAAGGATGGAAGGCGTACGTCGTGGACGGATGGTATTGCCAAGCGAGCCTGACGTTCAATGCTGTCTCTGTCTCTCTCCTCATCATCGAGATACTGGCCTTCAATTTCTTCCCTTCTCTGGTGGCACCGTGGACAATCCTTACCCCTGCGCTCGCTGGCTTTACCGGTTTCGTCCTCTTTGTCATGGGATACTATAAGGCCAAGGCAGTCATGCGTCGGGAGGCGCGGACCTGATGGGATACTCGCGCAGGCTCCACGTCCTCAACACGGCGTTCGTCTCTTTTCTCCTCCTTCTCTCTGTAGCGCTGTTCCCCTACTTCCTGAACATGTACGGCTACTATCTTACCCCCTCTCTCATCGCGGTCGTGGTGGCCGTCGCCTACGCTGTCTATATCATCAAGAGCTACAGGCTCCCTTCCCTGGAGAGCGGTTTTCTCCTCTCCAGCCTTGTCGTCAACCTCGTTGCAGTCCTGGGCGTGGCCTGGACGTGCTTTAACTGGATGCTCCTCATCCGCCGGTTCCATACCTTTGACACTTTTATCATGCCCCTATCTATAGTCTTCGCCTTCCTCCTCGTCGACCTTCCCCTGGCCGTAAGCTTCGTCCTCTTCCTGATAGGCTACCTGAGGCTCAGGGGCCCATAAGGCGTCGGTGCCAGGGCCTCCTGCTGATTACGAGGGACGCCTGTGCATGCCGCAGGCAATGCGCAATCAGCAGGGCCATTCGGCCACGGCGGTGCCTCCCTCCGTGGTCCAGCCCTCCTGGGAATCGGCTTGCGGCCATACGCAATGTTTTTATAGTCCTTCTCCCGCAACCATCCCCGATGAGACTCCTTTTCCTGCTGCCTGTCGTCGCCGTCTTCCTGCTTCTCCTACCCGGCTCGCACGCCGCCCTCAGCGGCGTCCAGGTCCCCAACGCTAGCGGCTATATCGTGAATCTCGGCTATGCGCCCCGCACCCCTCTTGCAGGCGGACCCGTGCTCCTCTCGCTCGGTCTCGTCAATCGGACCACCGGGGCGGAGGCAGTGCTGCAGGATGTCTGGGTCAGGATCGCGCTCGGCGATACCGTGTACTTCACCGGAACGCTCGTTCCTGAGGCCGGACATGTGCTCTTCAGGACGACCTTCCCGAAGCCCGGCGACTACAGCGTCCTCGCTCGGTTCGACGGTCCGGATGGGACTGTCCATGAGGAGGCCCTGACGCTTCCCGTCGCGGCCGGCGTCCCTACCCATCAGGTGCCGCCGCTCGTGTTCGGACTCTTCGCCATCATCTTCTTCGACCTGGTGATCGTCGGGGTATTCTCGCCGTGCAGGAAGGCGAAAGGGAAACCTCCGACGCAGGCCGACCGCTGGTACCGAAGGCTCGCGCACTGGCAGTGCTACCTCCTGCTCTTGGTCTCTCTGCTGCTCATCGGGCTGCTTATCTCGCTCTTCGCCCTTGGCTGAAGGGCGCGCCGTGGCCCGGGACGACGATGTCGGCTTCCGAAAGAAGCAGCTTCCTGCTCTTTGCGAGGGCTTTTGCGTCTGTCGCGAAGGGATCCTCCGCTTGCCTGTCCGCCTTCCCGTCCTCCCACCAGAAGACATCGCCTGCTATGGCGATGACGCCCTCCTTGGTCGGCACGAGGAGGGAAGCGTGGTCCTCGGAATGGCCGGGCGTAGCGAGCACGCGGATGTCCGTGCCGGGAAGCCTGCCCTCATACTCGCGTATCCGCTGGTCGTTCACGACGGTCTCGCCGTCGGCTATCGTCGCCTTCGGGAAGAGACGCGCATTGAGCGTGTGGTCAAGATGGTGGTGCGTGAGGAAGACGAGGCCGATATCTTCCGGTCTCACGCCGCGCGCTGCAAGCGCACCCAGAAGGGCCTTGGCGTCGGCCCCGGGATCTGCCAGTATGAGCCTTCCCCTCTCCCTTATCAGCACCGATGCGCCGGTCGCGCGCCAGCCGTAGCCTGTCCTTTTCGCATAGCCCTGGACAAGGACGTCTACGGTCGCCATGGGATATGGTATCCTTCGGCTGTTATATGAACCTTTGCTTCATTTTTATTCCCTCACAAGTGGTTTCAACCAAAAAGGTTAAATATGCACCTCTTTTGCCCCTTCCCATGCGAGACGCATCCTCCCCTCAGGCCAAGAGGGTCACCGAGACCCTGCAGGAGCTGCTGTACTCCGGCTATGACCTGGAGGGAGGCGGCCTGCCCGTGGAGACCCATCTTGTCGAGCAGCTGGCCGCCGACAGGGAACTGACAGGAAAGGACAAGGGCATTCTCCGGTTCTCCGCCAACGCGAACCTCATCCTTCCCTTCATCCCTGCGATGAGCATATCGGACTACTACGGGCTGCTCTCCAGGATCTTCTCAGGAGATGTGATGGATGCCATTGCCAGCTCCTATACGAAGCTCTGTGCTGCCTCAGAAAAGACGGAGCATCTCCTCCTTCGCGCCTACCTCTCGCCCGGGACGGTTCCGACGGACGCTCCCCTGACGAAGGAGGAGCTGGCCGAGCTTGCAGAAGCTTCGCCGAAGGAATACTGGATTGTGCGTCCCAATCCCTCCGTCCTCTCGCAGGAGATGTTCATGCCTGACTCCCTATACGGCTTCGCCGTCGCGGCGATGAGGGCGAAGGCCCTCTTCACGAAGGAAGGGGCCGAGGCCGTGCAGGCCACCTATCACAAGATGCTTTCGGGCCCGCTGAAGGGCGAGACCCTCGCCTTCCACACCGGCAAGCTCTCCCTCCTGTCGGAGATACTCGAGCATGTCATCGTGCGCATGCCTCCTGCGCTTGATCCTGACCGCTTCGGCGAGGAGTACTTCGAGGTATCCAGACGCATGCCAGGGACGATCGAAGGCCTTGCCGGCTACTACCGGGAGCAGTATGCGGCAGTCATCCCTTCCGCCAACACGCTGCTGGACAATGCCCGCGCAGCGCTCGCTGTGGGCGATGCCGCTGTCAAGAAAGAGCCGGCCTAGAGGTACGGGTCCTCACGCTCGGTCGCTGCGCCGATGCGCTCGGTGTTCTTGCACTTGGGATACTGGTCGCACGCGAGGAAGCTGCCGTAGATGCCTTTCTTGACGACCATGGTCCCCTTGCCGCACTTGGGGCAGGGCTTGCCCGCGTTCTCGGGCTTCTCCTCCGGCTGCTTGGCAGGGCACTCGGGATTGATGCAGTACTCCTCTTTCCTCTTGTTGCGGTACGCGCTGATCATGGGATAGCCGCATGACTCGCACTGCTTGTCCGCGGGCTTCGCGTTGAGGCCTTTTGGGATGTTGAAGGTCGTCTTGCACTCGTCGTCCGAGCAGGTGACGAAGAGGCCGTATCTGCCTTTCCTTATGACGAGGTCGCCCTCGTTGCAGACCGGGCAGGTGCCGAGGGTGTTGGCCTTGGTGACGGCGTTCCTGTTCGCTTCGAGCAGGCGCTCGCCGATGCTCTTCTCCTTCTTCTGGAAGTCGTCGAGCAGCCCGGTGAGGACGGTCTTGGCCTTCTTGATGACCTCCTCGCTCTTCCTGTGCTCCTCACTGATACGCTCCATGTCCTCCTCGAAATCGCGGGTGAGCTGCTCGTCCACGATCGTCGGTGCATAGGCCTCGAGGGTCTCGATGGTCTTGATGCCGAACTCCGTGGCCCTGATCTGCTTGCCGTCGACGTAGCCGCGCTGGTAGAGGGTGTCGATGACCTGGGCGCGCGTCGCCTTCGTGCCGAGGTTGTGCTTCTCGAGCGCGCGGATGAGCGAGGCCTGCGTGAAACGGTTCGGGGGCTGGGTCTCCTTCGCGGAGAGCCTGATCCTCTCGTTCTTGACGGGATCACCCTTCTCGCCTTTGGGCATCTCCTGCTCCTCGAGCTTCACGTAGGGCTCGTAGAGGTCGTGCCATCCCTTCACCACGGTCCTCGTGCCCTTGGCGATGAAGTTCTCGCCCTCGACGCCGATGTGGTACTCGACGGTCTCGCGCACGCTCTCGTCGCCGAAGGTGGAAAAGAACCTCTTGACGATGAGGTCGTATACCTTGCTGTTCTGCGCCTCCATCCCCTCCGGCTTTATGCCGGTCGGGTAGATGGCAGGATGCGCAGGATCGGTCTTCTTGCCGTTGTTGGGCGCGAGCTTGTCCTTCTTTTCCAGCATCGCCGCGTATTTGGCGTAGGCGGGATTCTTCCCCAGGTCCTTGATGATCTTCTCGTAGCCGATCGCAGGGGGCAGCTGCTGAGAGGACGTCCTCGGGTAGGAGATGTAGCCTGCCGTATAGAGCTCCTGGGCTATCTCGAGCGTCTTTTTCGGCGTCGTCTTGAAGAGCTTGTACGCCTCGACCTGCAGGCTCGTCAGGTCGAAGGGATGCGGAGGGGCCTGCGTGGCCTTGCGCTTCTGGATGTCGGCGATCGCGCCGTCCTTCCCCTTGGTCTTCTGCACGACGGCCTTGGCCTCAGCCTCGTCCCAGAACCGGTCCTTCTCGTGCATGGCGGTGATCGCCGCGCCATGGAGCTTGCCGTCGAGCTCGACCTCCCAATAGGGCTTGGCGACGAACTTGGCGATCTCGCGCTCCCTGTCCACGACGATCTTGAGCGCCGGGCCCTGGACGCGGCCGATGGAGAGGATCTTGAACATGCCAGCCTTCTTGATCGCGCTGCTCAGGGCCCTCGAGAGGTTGATGCCGTAGTACCAGTCCAGCTCGTGGCGCGTCACGCCGGCGATCGCCTGCCCCCAGTCGAGGGTGTGCATCTTCTCGTCGTAGCTCTTCTGGAGGTCGGGCTTGGTGAGGGTCGAGAACTTCATCCGGTTCGCGTCCTTTTGCTTGCAGATGTAGCGGATGACGTTGAGGCCTATCACCTCGCCTTCGATGTCGTAATCGGTCGCGACGGTGAAGGTGTCCGCGTGGCCTGCGAGGAACTTTATCGCCTTGACGTACTTTGCCGTGTACTTGGCAGCCTTGTTGACCTTGGAGGATTCCTTCCACTCGATGTCGAAGCTCGGGTAGGTGAACTTCTTCTCCTTCTCCGCGAGCGTATAGACATGACCGACGGCCGAGCCTATCACGATCTGCCTGCCCTTATGCTTTATCTCGTAGTAGGGGACGCCGTCGATGCTCTTCTTCGCGGGCTTGGCATCGGCGAGCGCGAGGGCGATCTTCTGCGCGGCCGCAGGCTTCTCCGTGATGATGAACTCGTAGGTCATGGACGGTTAGGCGAGAATGGGGAGTATATTATAAAGGTTTTGCCCGAAACATTAAAATAGGGGGAGCCCGCGAGAAACGATCATGAACCGTGAGCTCCAGGCCGCGATCGGCATCCTCGCCTTCATGCTGGCGTTCGGCACGGTGCTGTACCATTTCGCAGAGGGCTGGACCTGGGTTAATTCCTTCTACTTCACGGGCGTGACCATGCTGACGATCGGGTACGGCGACTTCACGCCCACGCACCCCTTCACGAAGATCATGACCGTCATCTTCGGCATGGTCTCGATTGGCGTCTTCCTCTATGCGGTCTCGGTCATAGCCGA
>JBJKRA010000134.1:0-8819 GCA_046704905.1 Candidatus Woesearchaeota archaeon | reverse complement strand
GGTCTATGACGACCAGAGGGCTGGCGAGCTTCGCCCTGTTCAGGCTCCGCAGCGCAGTCCCCTCGCTCGCGTAATGCTTCTCCGGATCGACCACCACACGCTCTCCCCACCCTGCTGTTGCGCGCAGCAGCGCTATGAAGCTCCCGTAATGGATGACCAGGATATCGAGCACGTGCCCTGACAGGCCCAGGATATAGCTCTCCGCACCATAGAGCTTATGGGCCTTGCAGAACTGCTTTGCCAGGCGTATCTCGTCGGCCAGGCGCGGCCGGGCGATCAGATGCCTGCGCACCCAGTGCACGTGCAGCGGCGACATGTCCATCGTGTTCTGTGCCTTCTTCGGGTCCCTGATGTCGAGCACCGGCACGATCTCGTACGTTATCTTCCCTTTTGTGATGTGGTAGTAGGTGCGCGATCCCTTTATAGGTTCAGGACCGAAGGGTGCGAGCACTCTTGATGCTATGGCCGAGATGTCCTGGTCCATGTAGATGTTGTAGTTGAAGCGCGCGAACACGTCCACGTCGAAATCGTCCTTGAGGTAGGTCCGTTTGCCGTACGATCCGCCCACCATCAGCGCCGCCTTCAGCCCGGAGAACGCTGACTCAAGTTCCCTGATGAACGGCCGCACGATCCTGTCGTCCGTGGCGTCCGGCCTGATGCGCGAGAGCACGGTCCGGGCGATCTCTGCGTAGCTGGGCGTTCCCATACCTTGTGTGCGGACCCTTCTGCGTATTTAAACCTTTGCGCCGGCAGAGGCCTGCCTAGAACTGGGGTCCGGCGTGGAGCATGGCCTCGTCGAACGGCTCTCTTCCCTTGTCAGGTTTCCCGTCGTGGTCATGGAAGAACTCGTCCCTGAAGGTTTTCGCATCGCCCATGAGCCTCTCCATATAGGTAGGATAGATGGAGGAGGTGCTCTGCGATATCATCCCGATGAGCTTATGCTTCTCCTCTTCCGGCAGGAGACCGGGTCCGAGATAGTCGAGCGCAAGGTCTATGATAAGGGGCCTTGCCTCCTTCTTCTCCGTGCGGATGCCGTACACCCCTATGTCCGAATCGTGCCTGTACACGGTCTGCTCATGCATCCAGTCGTGGCGGGACCAGCCATCCCATCCGAAGCTGCCGTTGACCGCGGTCTGTTCCATCGCATACCTCCTGACGAAAGCCTCCGTCGTCTCGATTTTCCCGAGGAAATGCGACAGGAGTATGATCCCCTTGTAGAGCTTCAGCGCAGAAAGGGGCGTGAAGCTCTTGTAGTGGCGGAACGCGGCGAGCTTGTCCCTGAGGTCCTCATCCGGCTCGACGAGCAGGTGGGATATCTCAGAGGCGGTCAAGAAGCTGTTCCTGTCCCTGAAATAGTCGCGCATCCGGTAGAGCTTCGCCTGTACCTCTACCGTCATGTTCGCCTTGCCTTCCAGATAGTCCCGCATGCTGCGCAGCCTCATGCGTGTAGCGGTATCGTCCTCTGGGACTTCCTTGAGCCTGCTCTTGTCGTTGAGCATAGTGACGAGGTCTTTCGACTGCTCGGAGAATTCTTCGGTATAGTTGTGCGGCCACAGGGTATGGTTGAGCCGTGTATGCCTCATCAGCTCGCTGAATTTAGTACGCACCAGGTCGTCGAGCCTGAGCTGTACGACCCAGTCCGTGAGTTCGGCGTCGCTGACAGGAGGGATGGTATCGAAGGTGTCGAGGACGTTCTGCTCGTATTTGTCGGGTTTGGGGAAGGTGATCCCCGGCGCGAGCATGGCGCTGGATTCAGGGATGGTCAGGCTCTTCATCTCCTCTGCGGTGAACGCGATATGGCCCTGGAGAGGCTTCAATCCCTCGGTGAACTCGATGCTGGTGGCTTTCCCGACAAGGTAGTATTTGAGGCTCTTTACCGGATCGCTCCGGAGGAGCTTTTCTGCCTGTTCCTCGTAGTAGGCGATGCGCCCGATGAAAGGCCCTTCGATCTCGATATCCCTCCTGTAGTCGGATTCGGCGAATGCCTTTAGAGAATCATGGAAGAAGAAGAGCTTGGCGATGTCTTTTGGGAAATGGTCGGCTATGGACGCCTGCTCCCAGGTAAGCACGTCATCCCTGACAGCACCGCTTATCAGCTTGTCGGGGAACCTGACCGTATACCGCTTCATGGGGTGGGGAGTGTATTGGGAGTATTTAATATTACCCCTTCTAAGTGGATACACTCCCTGTCTTGCGGCCGGAGGCACGTGCGAAAGGTTTTTATATCGTCTTCCTGATGCGACTGTCTCATGATAACCGGCATCCAGATTACCGGCATGGTCTTTGCGCTCGTCATGCTCTACCTTACCTACCTCCACTATCGGAGGAAGGAGCTGACACGCGAGCCCTACTACTTCTGGCAGGCGGTCTGGATACTCGTGCTCGTCATGCTGCTCTTCCCTTCCCTCCTCGCCCCGGTCCAGCAGACCCTGCAGATCACCCGCATCTTCGACCTGCTCGTGATCCTGGGGCTCTTCTTCCTGCTCGCCCTCACCTACTACAACTTCGTGGTGATCAGGCGCCTGCAGCTGCGCATGGAGCGCATGGTGCGTAACATCGCCAGGGAAGGGGAGGAGCAGACAAGGCCGGCCAGAAGGCCGGCGGCAGCGAAGAGAAGGTGAATGGACGTGATGAAGGATAAGAGGATACTGATCACCGGCGGCGCCGGCTTCATAGGCAGCAACCTCGCGGAGGCGCTGCTTGCCATGGGCAACGAGGTCATCATCATAGACGACTGCTCTACGGGCGACGTGCGGAACATCGCGTCCTTCAGGGATAAGGTCACCTATGCGGAAGGGTCGATTACGGATAGGGCGCTGCTGGACCGCCTCCTGAAAGGCGTCGACTTCGTGCTGCACCAGGCGGCCATCCCCTCTGTCCCACGCTCCGTGGCTGATCCCATCGCGACGAACGCGGCAGGGATAGACGGCACCCTCACCCTGCTCGTCGCCGCCAAGGAGGCCAAGGTCAAGCGCGTGGTCTTCGCCTCGTCCAGCTCCGTCTACGGCGATAGCGTCACGCTCCCGAAAGTAGAGACCATGGTGCCCAATCCCCTCTCCCCCTATGCCGTGACCAAGGTGACGAACGAGCACTATGCGCGGGTCTTCTACAGGATCTACGGACTCGAGACCGTGGCCCTGCGCTACTTCAACGTCTTCGGCCCGAGGCAGAGCCCGAAGAGCGCGTACGCGGCGGTCATCCCCCGTTTCATCACGGCGCTCCTCAAGGGCGAACGGCCCACCATCTACGGAGACGGGCAGCAGTCGCGCGACTTCACCTATATTGAGAATGTCATCCAGGCGAACATCCTCGCGTGCACTGCGTCCGACGCGGCGGGAAAGGTCTTCAACGTCGCGACAGGGAAGCGCTACACCCTTCTCGAGGTGCTCGCGATCCTCAACCGCCTCATCGGCACGACCCTAGAGCCTAACTTCGAGCCTGGCCGCGCAGGCGACGTCAAGCACAGCCTCGCGGACATCGGCGCAGCGGAGAAGGTCCTTGGATACAGGCCTACGGTCGGCTTCGAGGAGGGCCTCAGGAAGACCATGGCCTGGCTGAAGAGAGCATGAACCCATCGGAGAAAGCCACCCTTGCCGGGATAGCCGTCAACGCGTTCCTCTTTGCCGTCAAGCTCTATGGCTTCTTGCTGTCGGGGAGCATAGCATTCCTCTCGGATGCCATGAACTCCATGAGCGACGTGATCACGTCGTTCGGCATCTTCGTCGCCGTGCATGTCGGGCATAGGCGGCCTGACCATGACCATCCTTTCGGCCATCATCGCGCAGAGCCGATCGCCGCGCTGCTTGTCGCGCTCTTCGCGGGCATCGTCGCCATAGAGATCGCCAAGCGCGCGATTACGGTCTTCTTCTCCCCGGAGCGGATAACGGTCACCCCGCTCGTGGTGCTCCTGGTGATCGTCGCCATCCTGACGAAGATAGTCCTCGCGCGCTACTACATTGCCTATGGCGACGAACACCGATCGCCCGCGATCAGCGCCGCCGGCATCGACAGCCGTAACGACGTCCTGGCGAGCCTCCTCGTGCTCGCGAGCCTCGGCGCGGCGGAGATGGGCCTCCCCTTCCTCGATCCCGTCGCGTCCCTCCTCATCGCAGGTTTCATCGCCTATTCCGGCTATCGTATCTACAGGGAGAACCTCGACTACCTTATGGGCAGCGTCCCCGATGCCGCGCTTGTCCGAAGGATGCGCGAGCGCGCAGAGAGGGTGCCCGGCGTCCAGAGGGTCCTGCATACCCGTGCCCAGTACGTGGGCAACGGCGTCGAGGTGGCCTTCACGCTCCTGCTCGCGCCGAGGACCACGCTCGCGCAGGCGATAGGTATAAGGGAGAAGGTCGAGGCGCACTGCCGCGCCATCGCAGAGGTCGACGAGGTCTTCGTGCGCTACGAGATCGCGAACAGAAGGGACCACGCTTAGGAGTTGAGCCTCGACAGCTCCTGCTCCGGGTCAGGATTCAAAAAGACCAGCTGCGTCCGGAACTCTATCCGGTCGAACGCCTCGCTCTTGACCGCGCGGCCTACGGCGCGCACGTACTCGCCCAAAAGCTCGTTCTTGCACTCCTGCCATTCCTCGGTGTGGTCCTGGTAGTAGAGGATGTCATGCTTGGAGAAGGAGAGCAGCGCGTTGATCTGGTTCTTGAAGAGCGACGTCCTGATGGACCCGGTCCCGTCGTCCACCACCAGGTTCATGACCGCCGAGGTCACCGGCTCGACGTTCCCGTGCTGCGGGCAGACGTTTCCGCCGTTCTCCTCGCGCACCCGCTTGTTGCACTGCGGGCATACCGTGAAGAACCTGGGATCGAACACAGTGACGATATTGCCGAGGATCTCGATGTTCTCCGCGTTGTCCATGATGTCCTGGATGGCCATGCGCTTGGCCGGCTCGCGCTGCGGCGTAGCCGGCGCTGCAGCGACGTTCTCCAGCTTCTCGCCGTCCGGGTTGATCCTGACCTGGTCGGGGGAGAATATCTGCAGCTCTACCTGGTCCCTGTTCGGCCTAGCGGCAGCGCCTTTCAGATGCAGGATATCCCCTTCGCTGACCTCATCGAGCAGTGCGGTAAGCTCGTTCCAGAGCACCAGGCGTATGGAGCCGGTCTCGTCCGCGAGGATCACGCTCGCCACCTGGCCTTCCCTACCCTGCTTGGTCACGAATGTCTTGACCGGGTAGATGCGCACGATTTTGCCGACCGTCTCGACCGTCCTCATGCCCGCGACGATCTTTTCGATGGGGATCTTTCCTGTGTACTCCTCATAGATGTTGATGCCCTGCTCGCTCGCCACGATCTGGGCGGCGCCCTGCCTGGTGATGAGCCCGGAGAGCATGGTCTGCTTCTCCTTTATGAGTTCCTCTACCTCCGCCTGGCTCTTCCCGGTCTTCTTCACGACCTTGGCCAGGATATCCTCGTAGGGCACCTTGAACATGGGGAATCAGGAAGCCGGGGTCTTATATAAATCTTTAGGTCGGCCCCAGACGGCGTTCTGCGGGGTCCTGGGACGTTGGCACCGGTCTCCGGCTTCCGCGGGGGAACAGAAACCTTTATATATTTCTCAGGAAGCCCTCACCCCAGCTTTTCTCGCCACACAACGCTTTTCAGGTGATGCAAGTGATAAAGAAAGGTGACTTCGTCAAGCTGCAGTATACGGGCACGATCAGGGAGACGGGCCTGGTCTTCGATACGACCTCTGCTGAGAGGGCAGAGGAGCATCACATCCACGCCGAGAACGCACGCTACGGTCCGGTCACCATCTGCGTCGGCGAGGGACAGTTACTCCCTGCATTGGACGATGCCCTGATCGGCAAGGAGCCGGACGCCGAGTTCAGGGTCGATATCCCTGTCGAGAAGGCCTTCGGCAGGAAGGACCCTAAGCTCCTCCAGCTCATCGCCACGAGCAAGTTCACGAAGAACCAGATCCAGCCCCAGCCGGGCCTTCGCGTTACCATAGACGGCTCGGAAGGCGTCGTGCGCTCGGTCGGCAGCGGCCGCACGGTGGTGGACTTCAACCATCCGCTCGCAGGCAAGGATCTCATCTACGACCTCAGGGTAGAGGGTCTCGTGACAGAGGACAAGGAGAGGATTGCCGGCTATTTCGCCCTCCTGCTCGGAAAGGAGATATCCTTCACCTTCGAGAACGATACGGTCACCATCACTGAAAAGGTCCCCGGATCCTTTCCGGAGGTCCTGGGCAGGGAGCTGACGCGCCTTTTGGGCCGCCAGATTACCGTCAAAGCCGCCGAAAAACAGGCCGAGAAAAAAGCATAATGTTTAAATAAAGCGTCACGCATGAGTATTGGCACCATGGACGATTTCATCGACATCCCACCGGACGAGCAGAAGAAGGCGCAGCCGGCATCAGGAGGGCCCTACAACGCCACCGATGCGGAGCTGGAGGAGTTCCTCAAGAGCCAGCGTGCCACGATCAAGGTCGTCGGTGCCGGCGGCGGCGGCAACAACACCATCAACCGCATCGCCGAGGTAGGCATCGTGGGTGCAGATGCGATCGCCGTGAACACCGATGCGCAGGACCTGCTATACACCCACGCGGACAGGAAGATCCTCATCGGCCGCGACATCACTAAAGGTATCGGAGCAGGATCCGACCCCAAGAAGGGCGAGCAGGCAGCCCGCGAGACCGAGAAGGAGATCAAGGACGCCCTCGCAGGGTCTGACATGGTCTTCATCACCTGCGGCCTCGGCGGCGGCACCGGCACCGGCTCCGTCCCGGTGATCGCCGAGATCGCGAAGAAGGCCGGAGCGCTCACAGTGGGGATCGTCACCATCCCGTTCGAGATGGAGGGCAACCGCCGCTACGAGAACGCCATCTACGGCCTCGAGCGCCTCGAGAATATCGTCGACACGCTCATAGTTATCCCGAACGACAAGCTCCTTGAGCTCGCTCCGGACCTCCCGCTCAACACCGCGTTCAAGATCGCGGACGAGATCCTCACCAACGCCGTCAAGGGCATCGCAGAGATGGTCACCAAGGCAGGGCTCGTCAATCTCGATTTCGCCGACATCAAGGCAGTGATGCAGGAAGGAGGCGTCTCTCTCATTGGCGTAGGGGAGTCGGACAGCGAGAACCGCGCCGAGGAGTCGGTCAAGAAGGCGGTGGAGAATCCTCTGCTCGACGTCGACATCGGCGGCGCGAAAGGCGCGCTGATCAACATCGTCGGCGGTCCGGACATGACGCTGCAGGAGGCCAGAAAAGTGGTGGAGGAGGTGTCCACCAAGCTCTCGGACGACGCGAAGGTCATCTGGGGCGCCCAGATCCAGGAGGACATGGAGGGGATGGTCCGGACGATGCTCATCGTCACGGGTGTGCAGTCGTCCCAGATCCTCGGCAAGGGAAAGCTCTCCGAGGAGCGCCGCTCCGAGATCGAGACGGAGCTAGGCATCAAGTTCATAAGGTAGGGGGAGTGAAGGACCAATGGCAAACATGAAACTGTTCATCAAGGAGTGCTTCCGCGTGCTGAAGATCACGAAGAAGCCGACGAGCTACGAGTTCAAGACGGTCATGAAGGTCTCGGCCCTCGGCGTCCTCGTCATCGGCGCCATAGGCTTCCTGGTCTTCTACCTGCAGATACTCATATTCGGCTAGGGGTTGAGAGACAATGGAAGAAAAGACAGTACAGATCTTCGCCCTTCGCACCACAGCGAACCGCGAGGACCAGGTAACGGATTTCCTCATCAGCAACGTCAACAAGAAGAAGATACCGGTCACCTCGGTCATCAGGGCGCACGGCATGCGCGGCTACATCTTCGTCGAGGCCCCTGACCGCGCGACGGCGGAGCAGGCCGCGTTCAACATACCCTTCGCAAGAGGCCTCCTGCCGAGCACCGTCCCCTTCGAGGAGATCGAGGGGCTCATCGAGGTCAAGAAGCAGGAGTACGACATCAGGAAGCAGGACATCGCCGAGATCATCGCAGGTCCCTTCAAGCGCGAGAAATGCCGCATCATCCGCGTCGACAAGACCAAGGAGGAGGTGGTCGTCGAGCTCCTGGAGGCCGCGGTCCCCATCCCGATCACGCTCAAGATCGATAACGTCAAGGTCATCAGGCGCGACGAGGAGTGAACCCCTTTCCCCCTTTTCCATCTTCTTTTCTCTCTGTTTTATGCGCCGTTCCTGTCTCCCCTCCGGGCCGTCTGGGATACTCCGTTCCTCGTCCCTGAGCCAGCGCAACCTTTATAAAGAGAGACCCCGCCCTCAATGGCAGGGAAACCATGGAGACACCGACGCCGGACAAGGCCCCGGAACCGACCATCGCCAAGCAGATCATCACCCGCGAGATCGAGGAGGAGATGAAGCAGTCCTACCTCGACTACGCCATGTCGGTCATCGTATCGAGGGCCCTGCCGGACGTCCGCGACGGTCTCAAGCCGGTGCACCGCCGCATCCTCTACGCCATGTACGACATGGGCATGTTCCACAACAAGCCCTACAAGAAGTGCGCGAGGATCGTGGGAGAGGTGCTCGGCAAGTACCATCCCCACGGCGATTCCGCGGTCTACGAGGCGCTCGTGCGCATGGCCCAGGAATTCTCCCTCCGTTATCCGGTCATCGACGGTCAGGGCAACTTCGGAAGCGTCGACGGGGATTCCGCCGCCGCGATGCGTTACACCGAGGCACGCATGAACAAGGCGGCCGAGGAGATGCTCGCCGACATCGACAAGGAGACCGTCGACCTCACCGAGAATTTCGACGGAAGCCTCAAGGAGCCCGCTGTCCTCCCCGCGAAGGTCCCGTTCCTCCTCGTCAACGGCGTCTCCGGGATAGCGGTTGGCATGGCGACGAACATCCCGCCGCA
>JBJKRA010000133.1:0-5875 GCA_046704905.1 Candidatus Woesearchaeota archaeon | reverse complement strand
TCCTTGATGATCGCCATCTTCACGTTCTTGAGCTTTCCCGTGATGTCGGTGATCTCCGAGGTGCCGTCGTCCTTTCGCGTCTTGTATGCCATGCAGAACTTCGAGTTCTCCGCCCTGGCGAACTGCTCGAGGCTCTTGGCATAGCCGGTGTCCGGGCTCACCAGGGTGACCGTATCGTCGTCGCCCACCCCTCCCTCGTCGAAACCGTAAGGTCTGATGAGATCATGATAGACAGGCGCGAAGAGATCGATGGAGGTGAGCGAATGGATGCGCGCGTGCTCCGGGTAGCCTATGATCTGCGGGAAATGGGGGTCGTAGAGGATGATGTTCGTCACGCCCCTGCTCTCCAGGTCATGCAGGATGGCCTTTATGGTGATCGACTCGCGCTTGAACGCTGTCGGCTTGTCCTGGCGCGCGTATGCCATGTACGGGACGATCGCCGTGATCTTTGAGGCGTGGTGGAAACGCGCGTTGTCCGCTACCCCATAGAGCTCCATGAGGTTGTCGTTGACGCTCCTCTTGCTCTGGGGATCGAAGAGGTTCTGGAAGATGTAGATGTCCTTGTCCTCCAGGTGGGCAAGGGAGCGCGGCCGGACCTCACGCTTGTCGAAGGTCTTTATCTCGAGCCCGTCGAGCGATGCCACATATTCCGAATTGCACGAACGCAGGAAGAAGGAGTATTCCTCTAGGGTGTCCCTGGCAAGCTCTTCCCCTGACTGGCAGGCGAAGAAGACGGTGTCGCCGCGGAAGGGGATCCTGCTGCCCGTGTACTTCTCGAAGATCTCAGGAGTTATGAAATCGTGCCTTTCTAGCTCCTTCTCCAGGTTGACGATGCCCATAATGTTGTCTCTTTAGAGGAGTGTCTTTCGGTTATATAAGGTTTGCGCTCCAGCGGCCGGGCTGCCGGGGTCTGCGCCAGCGCAAGGCCTTTGCATGGAATGCGCATTCCATAATACTTCCTATTATTGCCAGAAAAACAGCTACTTTTCCAAAAATATCGCCATAACCTTAAATAAAGGTGGGGGGATGGCATCCCACATGGGCTACAAGCTCTTCGGGGACGGGAACTGCTATCTCTGCGGCAAGCACACCGAGCATCACTGCGACGGCTGCGGCAGGTACGTCTGCAACGAGCATGCTCGCTTCGGCCATCCGGAGAAGACCGAGCACCGCTTCATCTGGTGCGCATCGTGCAGCATGAAGAAAAAGGTTGGGATAAAGATCTATCACTAGAGTTTCGTGATCTTCCCCGAGCGCCCTGTCGATATCTGGAGCTGGTTGTTCCACTCCTTGACCCAACCCTCGGACAGCGATATCACGTCGCCGACAGACAGCGTGTCCACCTCCTCGTTCCAGAGGGACAGCGTCACGGTCCCGGAATCGTCCTCGAGGATGCAGCTGCATACGCGTCCTTCCTTGCCGAACTTGCTGAACGTCCTTATCTCGCCCTTGTCGATGACGGTAGCGCGCTCTATCGAGCCGGTCTTGTTCGGCTGCAGTTCCTTGATCTTCATGTCCTTTCTCCTCCTTTCTTTCTCATTCGCACAGGATCGGCCAGCCCTGCTGCTGCGCGAGCCCTTTGAGTGCCCTGTCCGGATTCACGGCCACCGGGTCGGTCACATGCGAGAAGACCGGCAGGTCCGAGATGGAATCCGAGTAGAAGTAGAGCTTCTTCGGCGAGAGCCTGTGCTCGGCCAGGTATGCCTGGAGCTGCGAGAGCTTCTCCGTCCCGTAGTTCCAGAGCGTGTAGCGCCCGGTGAGCCTGCCTGCTCTTTCGCCGAGCTCGCTGCCGATCAGGTCGTCTATCCCGAGGATCCTTCTGATCGGCTCGAGCAGGATCCGCGGCGAGGCGGAGAGGATCAGCGTGCGCATGCCCTTCCTCCTCGCGTCGCCGATGACCTGTCTCATGCGCGGGCTCATCGTCCTGCCTAGACGCTCTGCATAGAACGCGGCGACGAGATCCCTCATCTGCGCGACGGTGAAGCGCGAGAGGAACGGGAACTCCCTGGCGAGCATGGTCTCGATGGTCCTCCTCCTGAACAGGTAGTAGGCGGCAGCCGTCGAGAGCAGCTCGGAGAGGGTGATCAGCCTCTTCTGGTAGAGGTAGATCATGAACGCCCGTCCCGTGTTGTACGAGAACAGCGTCCCGTCCACGTCGAAGATGGCGAGCTCGTCCCTCACGCTGACGCCCTCCGTAGCAGGAGCAGCCTCATCCAGGAGACATAGAGCAGGAACACGGCAAGGTCGAGGAACAGGATGATCCCGCTGATGGTGGCGTTGCTCTGATCGAAGAAGAGCAGCGCAAAGAGTGAGTGCAGGACCCCGTAGAAGAGGAGGAAGCCCAGGGGCGCAGTGATGAGATAGTAGGCCTTGTGCAGCGAGAGCCTCCCGCCCCTCTTCATCGCCTGCCAAAGCCTCCCGTCGCGGAAGAACGACAGGTCGGTCGCGGTCAGGAACAGCAGGAGGTAGCCTACCAGGGCCCATGCGACGACGACGAGCAGCACGGCGCTCGCCAGCTGCTGCTGGTCCGAGAGCGCCTGCGTCGCGTTGCCGAACGCCCCGAGGACCGCTACGGCGATGACGAAGGAGACGGCGTTGACGGCGAGGTACTTGAGGAAAGCGATCCACCCTGCCCACTTCCGGTAGAGGTAGCGGTACAGCAGGAACCGCGACGTGGAGTAGATGATGAGCATCAGCACCAGATAGAGGACGACGATCCAGATGATCTTCATGGTGCTCGCGGAGAGCGCTGCGTAGTCGTTCGCGTCCATGAGCGCGAGCGCGCCGCTCATCCTGTTGACGATGGCAAGGAAGATGAGCGCGTTCGCCCAGACCGCGCCGACGGACACCAGGTCGATCAACGCCGACAGGTACAGGCGTCTGTCGGTCCAGGCGGAGGTGAACCAGCGCCGGCCCTTCACGCTGGCCGTCTTCGCGGCGGCGTACGCGCCTTTGCCTCCTGTGCCTTTGGTCATGGGATGGATGGCCCTCTCCGTCCTATTTAAAATTTGTGATTAGTCGAGCGACGGCATGAAGACCGCCGCATGGTCCTGTGTGATGTTCATGTACTGCGTCAATTCCTGCAGCTGGTAGAAGCGCCAGGGCGTCGGCATCTGGTAGATGTAGACGGTCAGGTGCGGGTGCCCCTGCAGCTGCTGGTAGCTCGGGACGGTCCAGGCCGTGCCGTTCTCCGGCAGGTTGAGCCCCCCGTCCGGGAACGAGGACATGTTCACGGCCGGATACGTGATCTCCTGGTCCACGCTGCAGAGCTTGGTCGTGCCGCCGGTCAGCCAGAACCCGCAGGCGGCCGACGCATCTGCAGGATGGAGGAACGTCTGGTACCATGCGGTGATCTGGTCAGGGGTCATGCGCAGGTGCAGCTCGGTGAGGACCCTGTTCCTGAAGGCGTCCGCCCCCATCGCCGCGATGACGCCGTCCGCCTTGATGTTCGCCTCGATGCTGTCGCACCGGTCCTCGCAGGTGTAGCCTTCCTGGTAGCAGTCTCCGTTCTGGTAGTCTGCCTTCGAGCCCCCGCGCAGCAGGCAGCTGTCGCTCACCGGCGTCTTGACGCACGAGCCTAACCCGGTCCCTGCCGTGCACAACCTGTCGTGCTCTGCCGGCAAGGAGAGGTTGTTCCGGTCGATCAGCTGCAGGTCGATGGCATAGGTCCCCTTCGTCAGGGAGAGGTTGGCGAGCGTATCCGTGTCCGAGAGGAGCAGGTTCCCCGCGAGGTCGCCGTCGGTCTGCTCGCCGATCCTGGTCACGGTGCCCGTGAGCAGGTACCCCTCGCTCGGTTCGAGCAGCGGCGCGGTGTCGCGTAAGGACAGGTCCCCTGTGGAGAGGATCCTGTTGAGGAGCGTGGCGTTGATCACCCGCACCTGCACCTCCTCGTCGTACAGGGGCGGCAGCTTGACGAACACGTATGGGGAGCCTTGGTCCATCGTGGCCACGGCGCGCTGCGAGAGGTACCCATCCTTCTTGACGATCACCAGCCCCGATTCTGCGAGGGGCAGCGTCGTGGCGAGCGTCCCGTTCGCATCGGTCGTGCCGATCGCGCATTCGCTTCCCGCATAGAACGAGACGCTCGCGTTCGCTAGCGGCTCTCCGGTCCGGTCGTCCGAGACCTTGATCAGGTAGGTCCTGCTCCCGCGGAAGTCCGCGTCGCACAGGAGCGTCTGTCCCGGGTCAGGCTGGAAGGAGTACGAGGAGCCTTTGCGGAAGCACTGGTTGTTCCTGATATTAGCCTCGAGCGCGAAGCGGAAGCTCTCGACCGCATTGGTCCTGTTGTTGAGCATGTGGATCTCGACGAGGGCAGGGAAGGAGTACATGTAGGAGGCCTCGTAGCTGTAGCGCGGGGCGGGGAAGAACTGCTGGAGCGCGCCCGGGAGCGTAACACCCTCCTCGCTCGGCGCGATGACGCCGTTCGCGCTCGCAGGCTTGACGGAGAGGTACGGCTTGAACCAGGGGAAGTATTGCAGGCTCACGACCGCGTCGATGTAATGCCCGAAGGGCGCGTAGACGAACTGGTTGTTGATCGCGTCCTGGAAGGTATTGCTCGTGTTGCTCCAGACCTGGACGCTCGTGTTGTAGAGCCTGATCAGGGAAAGGGCGCTCGCGGTGACCGGTCCTATCTTCTGCTTGAGCGTCGCGAGGTTCCAGGTCTGCTTCGCGGTAGAGGTCGCTGAGATCGGCGGGAATTCCCCGCCGACGCCAGTATAATAGGAGAGGTCGTTCATGAAGGCGTTCTCGAGCGTGCAGTTCGTGCGCTCATACTCGGTCAGCTCGGCTGCCGCCGTATAGAGCTGGTAGAGCACCGAATCCACCGCCGTGTCGAACGAGGAGACGGTCGTCGTGGTGTTGCTCTCGGTCACCTGCAGTGGGTAGGTGAGATGCACCTGCACGCCGCCCTGCGTGATCATGGCCGTGGCGTTCATCGCTCCCGCCGGTCGGACGGTGATGCCCTGCTTGGAAAACGAGGAGAAATCGCCGAGGCACGCGCCGAGGTGCGCATCGATATAGCTGCCGAGCTCCTGCTCCATCGAGCCTTGTCCTGCGTACGGGCAGCCGCTCGTGCAGAGGGGGCGCTGGAACGATCCGAACGTGCAGTCGCCCTGGCAGCTGTTCGGCGACGCCATATAGTACCAGTAGGGGATGGCGAGGTTGCTCCCCGGCACGAGCTCCACCCCTTCTGACTCGGTCGACTGCATGGGCACGAGCTTTATGCCGGAGGTGTCGGTATAGCCGCCGAGGTCCTCCATCCGCGTGATGCCCGCCTGCGTGACGCTCTGCAGGCACTGCTGCACGTAGTCGCCGACAGGCGACGCGGTCAGCGTCGCAGCCGGTGCGCTAGACGGCGAGGGGGATGCGCGCAGGAAGAGGAACGCGCCTACGCCTATGACGATGATGAGCGCGACGACGACGAGGAAGACGGAGACCTGTGCCTTTCCCATCCTACCACCCGAGGTCCCCTGCAGGGTTCCCGCCGCCACCGCCGTTCCCGCCGCCGAGATCGGCGTAGTTGTTCGTATAGGATGGTGTTCCGGGCATGCCGCCTCCGCCGTTCCCGTCGTTGCCCATCCGGTAGTCGTATGCGCTGTCTCCCGCGTTCACGATATCCTTGAAGCATCCGATCGCGGCCTCGCCTGTGCAGTGGAACGTCGCGGGGAACTGCGTGCTGCCCTTGTACTCAGGCGTCGCCTGGAGCCTCTTGCCCGTATCGTCGATGTTCCTGAACTCTATGTAGACCTTGCTGAAGTGGATCATGTTGTAGAACGAGATGCTCCCCTGCGCGTAGCCTCCGGGCTCGATCTTCCTGATCGAGCTGCGCAGCACCGTCTTTGGGGTGAAGAGATTCGCAGGGGTCCCCCCTACGACC
>JBJKRA010000132.1:0-27053 GCA_046704905.1 Candidatus Woesearchaeota archaeon | reverse complement strand
GTCCTCGGCTTTCCGGCGCCTGCGCTGGCTGACCCTGGAAGCATCGTCTACGAGGTCATCAGGGGAATCCTGGGCAAGCCCATGTCCGGCTGGATCTTCAGGGAGCTGCGGCTCAAGCGATCGATAGGCTACGACGCAGGGGTCTATCACTACGCCGACCCGCTCTACGGCGCGATGAGCTTCTACGCGAGCTGCAGGGAGGAGATGGTCCCGAAAGTCGAGGGGATCTTCCGCGAGCAGCTCAGGAAGCTTGCCACGGTCTCTTCCAGGGAGGTGGAGCGCGCAAAGGCCTTCCTGGAGGGCGAGACCCTCCTCTACCTGGACGATCCGGAGCACATGGCCGAGGTCCTCTCGCTCTACGAGCTCGCAGGGGGCGCCGAGGCCTATCCGGACGCCATCAGGAGGCTGCTGCGGATAGCCCCGGAGGAGGTCAGGAGGACTGCAGGGAGGATCAGGAAGACGACCTTCGCCTCGCTGCATGCCGAAGGCCTTTCCGGAAATCCTCCGCAATCTATATAAAGAAGAGTCCTCAGACAGCCGTGGAACGTGATCACCTACCACAGGAAGCAGGTCGAGATGCAGAAGCGGCCACGCTATACGGCGCAGGGCAGGAAGAGCATCAAGTATCTGGTCGTCCTGCTTTTCCTGATCGGCATCCTCATCGTCGTTCTCTAGTGTTTTCTGCACTGCAAGTCCGGCTTCCCTCCCTTATGGCAGACCTCCAGACGTCCTGGGAACGGGGTGACGCCGGCGGAGGATTGTTCGCCTGCCGGATTCAGGGCCGAAAGAGGCTTTCTGCGCCGCACGCCCAATAGAAACCTTTAAAAAGAGCTTCTCCATCCCATCGGACCGAAAAGGCATGGCAAGACTCAGGAAAGCCGTAGCGTACCGGAAGATTGAGCGCCCGTACACGCGAAAGAGCAAGTACAGGGAGCTCTCCTTCGTCCGCGCTTCCCCGCACAGCAAGGTCGTGCGCTACAACATGGGAGACCCCAAGCGCAGCTACGACTACGAGATCGCGCTCATCTCCCGCCAGGACCTCCAGGTCCGCCACAACGCCATCGAGGCCGGGCGCCAGACCGCGAACAAGCACCTTGAGGCCAATGCCGGCAAGAACGGCTACGAGTTCCAGATCAGGATCTATCCCCATCATATCCTCCGCGAGAATCCCCTGGCTTCGGGCGCAGGCGCCGACCGCATGAGCACCGGCATGAAGCACTCCTTCGGCAAGCCCATCGGCATCGCCGCAAGGGTCTTCACGGGCAAGGAGATCGCCGTGGTGCGCGTGGGAAGACAGCACCTGACGGTAGGCAGGGACGCCCTGAAGCGCTTCTCCTACAAGCTCTCCGGGAACTACAGCATCGTCACGCGCGAGCTGGCGAAGGCCAAATAGACGATCGACCATGAAAAGAAGCTCAAGACGCTGGAAGAAGAAAGGCCAGATGCGCTGGAAGTGGCAGCGAAAGCGCATGAAGAAGGAGAAACGCAAGCGACAGTTGAAGCGCTGATTCCGGAAAAGATTTTTATACTCTTTCTGGTACCGCTCACCCCATGAGAGCAGACATACGCCTGCCGAGGGCAAGCTCGGGCAACGAGGCGCTCGACCGCTTCCTCAACGGCGGCTATGAGCAGGCTGTCATCACGACGGTCTACGGCCCCGCGGGCAGCGGCAAGACCAACCTCATGCTGATAGCCATGGCGAGCGTCGCCCTGTCAGGCAAGCGCGTCCTCTATCTCGACACCGAGGCCAACGTATCGGTGGACCGCCTGCGCCAGATCACCCCAAAGGCGGAAGACGTGCTCGACAAGGCTCTTTTCCTGCATCTCTCGACCTTCGAGGAGCAGCACAACGCCATCATGCAGCTGCCGGACAAGGTCACCAAGGAGATCGGGCTCGTAATCGTGGACTCGATCGGCGCGCTCTACCGCCTCGAGATGGGCAGGGAGCAGGCGAGCGACGTCAACAAACGCTTCGGCCTCCAGATGGGGAAGCTCGCAGAACTGGCCATGCGGGCATCCATCCCCATCCTCGCGACCGACCAGGTCTACTCCTCCTTCGACGACCGCGATGCTGTGCAGGTCGTGGGCGGCGACATTATCCGGTACGGCAGCAAGGCCCTCCTCGAGCTCAAGAAGGAGAAGGCGGGCGCACGCGCCATGATCGTCAAGAAGCACCGCTCCCTCCCTGAGGGCATCGAGTTCCGCTTCCGGATCACCGGCGCAGGCATCACTCCCCTGTGAATGAAAACATATTTATAGCCAGCGTCGCAGAAGCCGACCTATGCGAAAGAGGCGATCGCGTCGGGCGCAGGCGGCGACAGAGACCATCCTTGTCCTGTCGCTCATCATCATCTTCCTGCTCTACATCGTGAAGGTGGACTACGGCATCCTCAGCACCACGAACGGCGACTACACCCTGCGCAAGATGCGCTTCACCATGGACACCCTCATCCAGGCCTCCGACTTCGTCTACCAGCAGGGGGACGGGGCAATGACCCAGATCCGGCTCTCCATCCCGGCGTACGTGGACAACATCACCATAGGCAATCGGGCCATAAACGTCACGCTGAACATATCGGGCTCTCCGACCTACCTCTACCAGAAGTTCGCCTACGACATCCAGGGGAAGATCCCCACGGCCCAGGGGGACTATGTCTTCTCGGTCGAGGCCTACAAGAACCAGGTCAACATCACGCAGGTGACCTCATGAGACGGCGCGCGCAGAGCGCTGCCGAGTACCTCATGGTCCTCGGCGTCGTCATGGCAGTCCTCTCCGTACTTTTCAGCGTCTCCTACCAGATGATGACGGCCAGCGAGACGAAGATGCGGAACATCAAGGCACAGGACATGGTCCAGAGCCTGGGGAAGGCCGCGGAGCTCGTATATCAGGAGGGCGACGGCTCGATGACCAAGGTTTACATCACCGTCCCGGACGGCGTCACCGGCATAAGCGGCAACGCCACCTACCTGCAGATGAACGTGAGCCTGGGAGGGGATACCGTGCCGTTCTCCTACCAGCTCGACTTCCCTGCGGTGATGAACGTGACGACTGCCGCCGGCTCCTACTGGGCGACTGTGGAATCCGTAGGCGACCATGTGGTGATCAGCGCACCATGAGACCGGAAAGAAAAGGCCAGGTGACGACGGAGCTCATCATCATGAGCGCAGTAGTCTTCATCCTCTTCCTCTTCATCGCGGTGATCATCAATCAGAAGAACACGCAGGTGATCGGCTACAAGAGGTACCTGAGCGCGAAGGACGTAGGCGACCAGGCGGCCTTCACCATCAACCAGGTCTATATCACGGGCTACGGCGCGAGCAACTTCTTCTACGTGCCGGCGTCCCTGAGCGACGGGACGTCGTTCAACATGACCATCTACCCGTCTGCGCGGGAGGTGGTCGTCGAATGGGGGCAGCAGCAGTACATCGCGCCCCTGCTCACCTCGGACATAGCCGGCAACCTGACCCTCCTCGACGGCAGGGTCGAGGTGACGAACAACGTGGGGGAGATCGATGTCAGCGAATAGGGGGCAGATATTCTCCCTGGACCTCATCGTATCCCTGTTCATCCTGATCATGATGCTCCTCGCTGCGGTATGGCTTTGGGACACGGCGCAGCAGAAGCTCTACCTCGCCGAGTCGAGGGACCAGCTCGAGCTGTCCATGCGCAACGCCATGAACAGCCTGCTCCAGACAGTTGGGGACCCGCCTGCATGGAACATCCTGTCGGTGATCAACAGCACGACGGTCAAGGCGCTGGGCATAGGCAAGAACCGCCCGTGGTTCATCGACGAGAACAAGACGAGGAGGCTCGCAGAGCTCAATGCGACCGATTACGACCTGATAAAGGACATACTGACGGTCCGGGGCAACGAGCTCTTCCTCAACGTCTCCAAGTACAACGAGACGAGCGGCACCTTCGTGCCGATCGGTATCATCGGCAGATCGCCGAACAGCTCCGCAGAGCAGGTCATCAGGATCGATCGCTATGGCCTGAGCGATCAGGACGACAGCTGGGTCCGGATCACGATTGAGGTATGGAAGACCTGCGTAGGGCCGTACTGCTAGGAATATGGAACGCTATCCGCTGCACAGGAGGAGAAGGCGCAGGAGCGCCGTGATCTTCTCACTGGATGCCATCCTCTCCCTCATCGCCGGCATAACCCTGATCAGCGCGTCGTTCTTCTACCTATCGCAGATCCACGTCATCCAGTGGTCGGAGCCGAGCCACTTCCTGACCGCCATAGACACCCTCAACGTGCTCAGGATAGACGGCACGTTCGGCAATGCCATAGCCACGGACAACGGCGCGAGGATAAAGGAGTTCTTCGACGTGATGTACCCCGAGAACATCTGCGGCGCGCTCTTCATCTACCAGGAGAACGCCACGCAGCCTTTCATCAACGAGACCAAGACGGGCTGCTCGACCTACGACCAGGTCTACGTCTTCCGCAGCACGATCTACACGAGAACGAAGCTCTACTACATCCTCCTGAGAATATGGTACGTATGAGACGGAAGAACGGATTCATATTCACCCTGACGGTGCTGCTCCTCTTCAGTTCGCTCTTCATCATCACGGCGGCCTACCTGCAGAGGAACCTGCAGCAGCAGGACTTCATCATCAATTCGGTCTACGCGGACAAGATAAGCTTCGTCAAGGAGAATATCGTCAGCGACTACTACAGCATGCTCGACATCAACTTCAGCGAGATCAAGAGGGACAACCGCTACATCTACGTCGATTTCGGCGATTTCAGCAACATAACGCCGGACTCCCCCTACCAGGCGAGGCTCAACAGCTACAAGTCCTTCATAGAGGATAAGTACGGGCCGATGATCAACAGCAGGATACAGATCGAGAACTTCGTCCCGGAGTTCAGCATATCCCCCTACAACTCCACCTTCCTCATCGCAGGCAACCAGTTCTACCTCTACACCAACACCATCAGCTCGCTCGTCAACGCCAGCGTCACGATACATGTCAACGACACGGACCCGCGCTCGATCAGGATACCTGCAGACCAGGGAGGTTCCTATCCTGCCATCCATCTCACACTCATCGACGGGAACAACAGCACGGTCATCAACACGACCAGGCACCTCTCGCCCTATACCGAGGGCAATTACTTCCAGGTCTACTTCAACAACACGCCGCAGCACTACGAGAGCAACGGCACGCCGGACTACCCGAGCGTCTACTTTGAGTACGGCAGGCACAGGGAGATAAGGTATTTCGGGCCGGACGTGCTCACCAACGGCACGATGTACCTCAAGGCGAACTACCTGGACGCGAAGGTGGAGAACCTCGACCTTACTATGACGAACACAAGCGAGAAGGTGGTCATGCATACGCTGGCGTATCTCTTCATCAGCTAATAGCTCTTGATGTGGATCTCCTTCTTGCCGACCTCCATTATGGTCTCGTCGGTATCGTTGAACTCGGAGATCTTGCTGAGCAGCTCGGGCAGCAGTATCCTGCTCCCGCGGAAATCGAGCGGCGAGACGACCTGCTTGAGACCCTTGTGCTCGACCAGGCCCTCGGACTGCATCAGCTCCTTGGCCTTCGCCTTCTGGAAGCGCTCGCGGTGGGCGAGCGTGCTCTCGGAGAGGTACTTGGCGATGGTCGCGGCGACGTTGGTCTTGGTCGCCTTGGTGATGCCCTGCAGGCCGGGGGAAAGGTTCACCTCGATGACAAAGGTGCCGTGCTGCGTCTTGAGCACGTCCACGCCGCAGATGCCTATCCCCACGGCCTTCGCCGCCTTGATCGCTATCATCCTGGTCTGGTCGTCGAGCTCGTAGGGCTTCCCGACGCCCCCTGCGTGGATGTTCGAGCGCATGTCCTCGCCCGCGGACTTGCGCATCATGGCTCCGGCCACCTTGTCCCCGACGACAATCACCCGGATGTCGGAGCCGCCCGTCTCGACGTACTCCTGGATGAGGAAAGGCTGGCGCAGAGCCGTCAGCGCGTCGAGGATGGAGATGGCACTCGAGTAGGAGTCGGCGAACATGACGCCCTTGCCCTGGGTGCCGTTCGGGAACTTCATCACGATGGGATAGTTGATCTCCTTGAGGATGGCCTTGGCGAACTTGATGGTTGGTGAGAGGAAGGTGTTCGGCATCGGGACGTTGTAGCGCTGCAGCTCCACCTGCGTCAGCACCTTGTCATGGCCGATGAGGAAGGCGTTCGGCTCGATCGGGATGAAGGTCTTCTCCGGGACGAGTGAGGAGAGGGTCTTGAGCAGCTGCGCGTACCGGAAGGACCCCTTGGCGTAGATGCAGTCGTAGGTAGGGAAAGGCTTGCCCTGGTAGAGCATGACAGGTTTCCTGCCGAGCGTGATCTCGATCTCCTTGAGGTTGATCATGTCGACGCTCGAGAAGTAGGCGCGCATCTCTTCGGCGACCCATTGCGATGAGACGCTTCCCAGGCTGACGACGGCTGCTTTCATGGTGGGGCAGGAGGGCAAGGCCCTTTTTATATCTTTGCCTTTGCCCCGGTCAAGATTTCCTGCGCAGCTTCTTCTGGGGATCGATGACAAAGCCGTGCTTGAGGATGTTCTGGCCGATGAGGACAGGATAGGACATGTCCTCCCTGTCGCTGAGCGTGAAACGCGCCTTGATGCGGTGCGTGCCCAGGCGTATGGAGGTAAGGATCATCGGCCGCTTCGTCTCCCCCAGCGACGAGCGCACGGTCTTTATACCCACGACCGGCCCGAGGTTGAGGTCGGCGGCGAGCTTGATGTCGATGGAGGATTTCGTGGCGCCGGTATCGACCCGCGCCAGCACCCTCCGTTCCTTGCCGTCCGGGGCGATGAGCACCACGTACTCGTAGAAGCCGATGACGGCATCGCGGGGGTAGGAGACGGTATCTGTCGATGGCATGCGGGGCTTTAGGGGACCCATCCTATAAAAAAGTGACGGTCAGAGGCGGTCTCGGGTGAAGATCTGCTGCCGCCCCAGAGAATTAGATGGTAATCCTGCCCTGCCGCGAAATCAGTGCAGGAGCGTGAGTATCCGCACGAGAATCAGCGCGAGGATCACGCCGGCCGCCATCCCGTAGAAGAACTCCTTGATGATCAGGGCCTCGCGCTGTGCCTGCCGGTCGTACTCGCGCTCTGCTTGCGCAGGGTGCGCAGCGGCGGCGTGATGCGCCGGATGCGCATGATGCGAGACCTCATGATGCACGGAATGCGCAGGCTCAGGAGCGTGCGGCGCGGGGGCGGCCTCTGCTGAAGGGGATTTCGACGCAGGACGCAGAGCCTCCTTGAGCTCCTTGACCCGGTCATTGACCAGGTGATAGCAGGTGACACGGTCGTGCACGGTGGCGAGCGATGCGGCAAGATCATTGTCCCCAATCACGTCGCGGACCCATGCGACGAAATCGTTGCGTCCCTCGTTGACGTGATGGTCGAACGTGGAACGGCCGGTGATGCGCAGCAGCTCACGCAGGTCCTCAAGGCTGCGCAGCACCGTCCCGTCGGCAGCGTAGAAGGATTTCTCCCCCTGCACGGATGAGAGCAGCAGGGCAGCGTTCCGGGCGTCCATGCGATCTACCACGAGAGAAGATTTTTCAGGATCACGACCTCGGCCCGCAGCGGTCCCTGCGCAGGGCGGATGCTCTCCGCCAGGTCCGGCATGACCAGCACGTCGTTGACCCAGTTGGCGAAGTCGTTCCTGTCCGGCGTCACGTGGTAATAGAAGATGTCGTCGCTCATCCTGTCGAAGGCGTCGATCAGCTCGGCGAGGCTCCCCACGGTCGTCCCGTCAATCAGGAAGAAGAGCTTGTCGTCGCTGACCCTGCTCTTGACGGAAGGCGCGGCCTTCCTTGCAGCGGGCTTGGATACGGTCTTCTTAGCGGTTCTCGTAGCGGTCTTAGCGGTTTTCTTAGTCTTCGTGCTCTTGGCCTTTGCAGCCATACCTACCACCTCTTTAGGATACACCCTCGAAATATCCTGGATATTCGCAACTAGGTGATAATTAATATTTAAGCTTTTAGGTTTGCGCATACCCTGTTGACGCACGCCTCACAAGCCAAAACATATTTAAATAGGTCGGCTGTCCTCTCAAGAGAGCATCGGGCCGGTAGCGCAGCCTGGATAGCGCGACAGCCTCCTAAGCCGATGACGAACTCATGAGAATGCCTCCATGGCAGGAAGAGAGTTAGCCGAGGCGGAAGAAAGCTGTAGGTCGGGGGTTCGAATCCCCTCCGGCTCACCTTCTCATTCACAATGTGTCGTAGCGCTCCCCTATCCTGCGCTGGAGGAAGCGCTTGACCTTGCCCGTCTCGTTAGCGTATGTTTTCTCGATGCCTGCAAGCGTCGAGCCTTCCTCAAGGAGCGGGGTGACCAGTTGGGCATCCTTCCTCGTGAACTCAGGGAAGAAGAGCTTGACCGCATAGGGGACCGAGGGGGTATCGGGATTGGTCCAGAAGGTCCGCAGCGTTACGTCCTTGTAGCCGCCAGGACCGGTCATGGACACGCCCAGGCAGGGACCGTAACGCTCCACGAAATGGGACAACGTCCCGTTCCCCCTCTCACGATGCGTCCTGAGAGCAGAGACGATATCTTCCGCGCTGAAGGTCCTCTTGGGGAAGAAGTCCTCGTATGTCACTGATTTCGCCTGCTTGCCTGAGCGCACCAGCTCAGGTGCAATTTCCTGCGCCCCCTCATACCGGGACAGCATCCCTTGGGCCTTCGAGAAAAAGGTCTCCAGATCCCTCCTTGCCGGGTCATGCACGTTGCCGTTGACCTCAGAGACGGAAGAGACGAGACCGTCGTATTTTTCCACGAGCCGTGAGAGGACCTCGCCGACAACATAAGGGACGAAGGAAGGATACAGCTTCCCGTCCTCGACAAGCTTGTGCATCTGATGCAGGTAGCCGGGTTTCTCGGCAGGCAGCACATACTCCATCATGGAAAAGATCGTCGAGAAGGCAGGGAAGTCTCCTTCCCGATAGGAGCCGGCGACCGATCCTGCGATCGCGTTCGCTTTCGTAAGCAGCATGTCCTTGTGTGAAGGATCCTCTTCGTACAGGCTCTTGAGCACGGTCACGAAATGCGGGAAGGCATCCTTGCTGTAGAGCGAGACGAGGCTCGCGGTCAGATCAGAGATGCCAGGGACAAGGTAAGGGACATTGCTCTCTTCCGGCAGCGGGACCGTCGCCGAGAGAGGAGGCCTGCCGTCGAACGAGGAGGGCATGGCCCTCTCATGGACGAACGCATCGATCGCAGCGAGGTAAGCGGGAGAGGTATCCTCCTGCTCAGAGAGGGCGAGCCATTCGGGTATCCCGGAGGAGTCGACAAGCCCCTGCAGCGTCGGACGCTGCCGCATCTCCATAACCTTTTCGAGCGTATCGTCCAAGGTCGTTGCGCCAGCCATAGGAGGCCCTGAGCAGAAAAGGTGAGTATATAAAGTTAACCCGCAGGAAAAGGAAAATAAGGTCTGGGAATGCGGTTTTCCGACGTGGATATGGAATATACATTCCACATGATGAAGGATATGTATCTACCCTTCTCTCGTCGCGACGACGAAGAGATAGCGGTCGTCGGTCATGCCCTCCGTCTTCCAGCCGTCTTCCAGATCGGATGAGACCAGCGTATAGCCTTTGTCCGAAAGGATCGCCTGCAGCGAGCGTCCGACGGCCGGTGTCGTGTGCCGCGCGAGAGACGAGAAGGCGACCGTGGAAGCGGGAGCGGCGACGTCGATCATTTTGGGCAGGACCAGTTCCAGCGGCTGATACTCCCCAATGAGACCGAGCGCGATGACCGTCGGATAGGGCCCGGGAGGCAGCGGCGAAGAGAGCAGGTTCGCTGTCCGGACATGGCGATAGCCCCGGTCAAGGGCCATCTTCGCGTATGGCCTATACAGGTCGACGCCGTCCACGCTGCTGCCGAGGAGGTTGATGAACGGCTCCCCGGAAAGGCCTGACCCGCAGGCGACATCCAGCACAGAGGAGAGGTCCTTTGCGTGCCGGTACACGGCAGAGAAGAAGCGCACGTAGATGTCGCTTTTCGATGCTGCGGCGGTATAGCCCTCCGCCTCCCAGCCGTCGAAGAGCCGCCGGACGTTACCCGGCGCCGGCACGGAATACGTGCCGGAGGGCTCGATCATCAGGGTGATGCCATCCGGATTGATCCTGCCTTTCGCAGGCGTAAAGGCCATAGGGGAGGGGCAGGGTCCCCTATTTATACATTTTAGGGGAAAATACGCTACCGAATACAAAAGGTTTTTAAAGTGGGGATGCAGACACATGCCAAAGCAGCAGAGTGCTGCTTAGAAAAAAATAAGCGTAAAGCTAGGAGTACGTGAAAAATGAAAGGAACGGTAAAGTTTTTCAACAACAGTAAAGGCTTTGGATTCATCACCGCAGAGGACGGCAAAGAGTACTTCGTCCACGTGACGGCCATCAAGAACCAGGAGAAGCTCGACGAGGGCACGCCGGTCTCTTTCGATGTCGTCGAGGGCAACCGCGGTCCGAAGGCAGAGAATGTCGAAGTGATCGGCGAGTCTGCCAGCGAAGAAGACAGCGAGTAGAACCTCTTCTCATTTCCTCATGATCGATGAGCGAAAGAACTTATTTTCCTTCTCTTTTTTTCTCGAACGCCTTCGCATCTCCGTAGGCCAGGAAATTCCCGTGGTGCTGCGGCGCATGGAAGCCTTTCCTCTTCTGATGCTGTATCCCGCACCAGTACCGTTCTGTCGCGCCCGCTATGGCGACGGCGTACGCGAGGAAGCCGTTGACGTATCCGCAGTACATGCAGTTGAGCTTCTGCATGAAGGAGAGGTAGGAGAGCTTCTGGCGGTCGATCCGGATGTAGTCGGAGCGGCGCACATACGGCAGGCCGTACAGCGGGAAGCAGACGCGGTGGTACAGCTCGAGGAACAGGTCGAGCACCACGACAGGGAAGATCACGATATAGATGAACGGCGCGGAGAGCAGATGGCGCAAGCTCCGGGAGGGGTGGTGGAGATAGTCCATCTTCAGAGGTGAGGAAGGCGGTTTTATATGCGTTGCGGCAGAAAACGGTGTTGCAAAACCTTTAAATAGCCAAAAAAACGACTCAACAGGATGGTCCTCTTCACGCTCCAGGAGATCGTCGACCTGGTCATCATGACGGTCTTCATAGGCTATCTCTTCTCGGACTTCTTCAAGCCGAAGGCCATGACGCCGGAGATGGTCTATGCGCGCTACGAGAGGAAGCGCTCCTGGTTCGACTGGGACCGCATCTGGTTCGCCGCAGCCGTCACGGCCCCGGGCATCATCCTCCACGAGATGGGCCACAAGTTCATGGCGATGGCCTTCGGTCTCGGCGCGACCTTCCACGCCTTCTACGCCAACTCAACGACCCTCTTTTTCGGCGTGCTCGCGCTCATGGCGAAGCTCATGAACTTCGGGTTCTTCTTCATCGTCCCCGGATTCGTCAGCATCACCCCCGGCGGCACGAACCTCCAGCAGGCGCTGATAGCCTTCGCCGGCCCCGGCGTCAACCTGCTCATCTGGTTCGTCACCTGGCTGCTCCTCAGGTTCAGGAAATTCGACCGGAAGTGGACCGAGATCCTCGTGCTGACAAAAAGGATCAACCTGTTCCTCTTCATCTTCAACATGCTGCCTATCCCCATGTTCGACGGCTTCCATTTCTTCTACTACCTCTACCACGCTTTCTTCTAGGAATGTTTATATAACGCCGCGCGCAAAGGGAGCGCATGCTCAGCGATGGGACGAAGGAAGAGCTTGCATGCCACACCTGGTGGAGCGAGCACGGCCCCTGCGTGCCGCAGTTCCTCCTAGAGTACCTCAAAGGGTTCCTCCTGCCTGTCGGGAAGATGGAGGGCCTCGGCATCGTCTGCGCCTTCTCCAGAGAGGGCATGTTCTATGAGCGCACGCCCGAAGCGGACAAGCGACGCGAGTACCGGGAGCTTGCGGAGGCCATGCAGGAGGACCCGGTGTTTCTGGAGCGCGAACAGGCGCGATGGCGCAGGGACCGCGACTCCTTCCTTTCCGGGTGCGGCGCGCCGCCCGGAAGCGCGGATGCGCTCGCAGCCTGGTACGACCGTATCGTCGCCGGCTACCTGGAGCTTATGGCCCTCCCCCTTTTCATCGAGTGCATCGACGTCTTCGGTGCGGAGGAGCTTGTAGGGCTCGTAGGGGAAGGACTGCCCGGCATCCGGAGGAGCGAGCGCGAGAAGATCTTCTTCACGCTCTCGGCGATGGAGCAGAGGAGCTTCATGGAAGAGGAGGAGCTCGATTTCCTCCGGCTCGTATTGGATTCGGAAACCCCGATGACGATAAGGGATTTCAGGGACCACGCCGACACCTATCATTACGTCCTCAACAACTTCGAGCGTGAAGGCGACATGAGCGCTTCATCGCTCCTGGCAAGAGCGAGGGGACTGGAGCGCGAAGGGAAAGAGAAGATGAGGGAAAGGGCTGCCGCGCTCGAAGGAAAGCCTGAGCGCGTCAGGAAAGAAAAGACCGCGCTTCTCGAGGAGCACGGCATCCCCGAAAGCCTGCTCCTCCACTTCCGCATACTCACGACCGCCGGCTCGATCATCGACGAGCGCAAGGCCTTCATGCTTAGGATGGTCAGCGTGCTCGCCAGAGGTATAAGGGAGATCGCGAGGATCAGCGGCATCCCCTATGATGACCTCCTCTTCTATCTCGCCGCGGAGATCGGATCCCTCCTGCGCGAGGGGAGGCAGGTGGGGAAGGATATCCTCGATGGGAGAAGGAAGAACGCCGTCTCCATCTCCAGGAGAAGGGATGAGGGAACGGTCGCAGAGGAGGTCTATTACGGAAGCGACGCGGAGGAGGCCTTCGTCCTCACCTCCCATAAGGCAGGGGATCTCAAGGGCCAGGTCGCGAGCTCGCCGGTGGAGGAGCTCGATGGTGAGGTATGCATAGTCCTCAACGTCGACCGCGACCCCTTCGCGAAAGGGAAGATCCTTGTCACGAGCATGACGCGCCCTGAGTTCCTGCCGCTTATGAGGAAGGCGAAGGCGATCATCACCGACGAGGGAGGCGTGACGAGCCACGCTGCGGTCATCGCGCGCGAGCTCGGGATACCCTGCATCATAGGCACGAGGGCCGCAACCTCCCTGCTCAGGGACGGGGACCGCGTGCATATGGACCTCAAAGAAGGGACCATCAGGAAGCTCGGCTAGGAATTCCCTTTCTCTTCGAGGTGCGCACGTTCTATGCGGTACGTCGCGACCATCCCGTCCTTGACGACAGAGGCCTTGTCGAGGGAGATCCTCTTGGAGAAGAGCGGGCAATCGAGCACGAGGCTCTCGTACTCGCCTCCTTCGCCCGCGACATTGAGCCCGACCTTCTCCTTGAGCGCGACGAGCCGGTCGACATCGGAATCGGAAAGCGGCCGTCCCACCCACGACGCGTCGAGCCCTTCAGCCGCGACCCGGGAGAGCAGGACGGAGAAGCCTTCGTGGAGGATCGCCCGCACCTCCTGCTCCTGGTCGATGTGCCACAGCGGCGAGAACACCTTGAGCCCGAGGCTATCGCATACCTGCTCGATGCGCTCCCGCTGGTAGTTTGAGTAGAGCGCTCCGGTCACGACGCCGTCGACGCGGTGGAACTTCTTGGCGTGGGAGAGCACGGCTGCGAGGTCGGAAAGCTCCGCCTCCTTCTCGCCGGCCGTCTCCTGGACGAGCAGGGGTATTCCCATGGCCTCTGCCTGCAGCCGCACCAGGTCGACGTTCGGCGTATGGAACATGAAAGAATCGGCGTTCGCGCTCCGGAGGGTCACTGCGCATGTCAGCTCGTAGTTCTGCCGGGCCATGGTGTAGGCGGCATACATCCCGTCCTTGCCTGAGCTGAGGAGAGCCGCAAGGCGCAGGTTCGGCCGCGAGAGGAAGCGGGAAAGGTACGCGGACTTGGAGAGCCCTTCGCGCTTGGCAAGCCTTCCTACAGCCTTGTCGAAACCGCTGCCGTACTGGGCTGCACGCTTCTTCGCCATGGCGAACCCGGGAGGCAGGCCGAGCGAGCGTGCCAGCTGCCTGAGTATCCATTTGTCGGTTCCCTCACGGATCTTGAGGGAGGGCGAAAGACGGAGGGCATGCGCCGCCACCTCCTTGTCGAGGAAGGGCACGCGCAGCTCCAGGTTATGGTGCATCGTGATGACGTCGTCGCGGTAGGTGTTCCTCTCATAGAGCCAGAGGAGGTTCGAGTAGCAGTCCTTGTTGAGCTGGTCAGGGGCCGATGCGCGGTAGCGCGCGTAGCCGGCGAACAGCTCGTCCGCCCCGGTGCCGGAGAACATCACCTTGACGCCATCCTTCTGCGCAAGCTTCGCGGCGGCGGCGAGCGGCAGCGCGACGCCCGCCTTGATGACGTTGGCATCCTCTATGAGGGGCACTACCTCTGCCGTGAGACGCGCCGTCTCCTCCTCCGAAAGGATCGCCTCGCGCAGCGGCAGCCCGAGCTCCTTTGCGAGCGTCCGCGCGCCGAGAAGATCAGGCGCGTCCTCGCTCGTCGCGGCGGTATAGCAGGTGAAGGGCTTCCCGCTCTTCTTGAGGAGCAATGCCACGATCGCGGAGTCCACGCCTCCGGAAAGGAGCAGGCCGAACGGCCGTTCAGGTATCCTGATCCTGACCGCATCGGAGAGCAGCCGTTTCAGGCCTGCGAGTGTCCCCTTCGTCTCCTCTATCGTCGGCAGGAGAGGGAAGAAGCGGCGTGATGAGAAAGAGGCAGACCTCCGGGCCGGGTCGTAGCAGAGGATCGTCCGCGGGTTGAGCTCTATGCCCACCCCCGAAGGCAGCGCCTTCTGCTCAGAGGCGAAGGAAAAGCCATGGTCGAACGTGTACCACAAGGGCTTCACCCCGAGCAGGTCCCTGGCAAGGAACACCCTGCCGCCCCGCCAGTAGGCGAAGGCATAGACGCCACGCAGCATCGCGATGGTCTCCTCCACGCCGTAACGGTCAAGCAGCAGGAGCAGCAGCTCGGCGTCGTTCCTCGCGGAAAGGCTGTGCTCTCTGGCGAGCTCCTTCCAGTTGTAGATCTCCCCGTTCACCGAGAGGGCGCCCTTGCCGGTGAGCGGCTGCGGCAGCGTATGCACAATCGCGTGCAGCACGTGTCCGATGACGGCGGGGGAATCGGTGAGGGGAAGCCCTGCGGGAGAGGAAGCGTACGCGGTCTTCTCCCCGTCATAGACGCCCGCGCCGTCGCGCCCCCGTTCCTGGAGCACGGCGAGCCCCTGACAGACCTGGGTGAACGCGTCCTTCCCGAAATGCCCGATGATGCCGCACATGGGACCAGAGGAGAAAGAGCCGCTTTAAGGACTTTTGCTTTCCTTTTCGATCTCCTCTTCCATGCCGAGCAGGAGCTTGCTATGGTAGCGCTCTACAGCGTGGGCCATGACCCTGCCCAGGGCATGCTGTCCAGGATTTCCATGGTGGAGAGACAATGCAGCGTCCGGGTAGGATTTCCAGAACCCGTTATGGAAGGCGCGATAGGCATCGTTCAGAAGCAGGTTGCCCACCAGGAAGGAAGCGCCCGGGTTGACCAGACGCTGGCTCTCCATGCCGTCCGTCGCCTCCATGTTCCGCATGAAGGAGTAGAGCGTCGCGTAATCGCGGAAGGTCAGGCGCGGATCGAGCAGGATCGCGCCGTTCGAAGGCTTCTGCGCCCGCAGGAACAGCTCAGACAGATACATGCCTGCCAGATCCAGATAGTCGACAGAGAAGGCGACGCCCGCCATGTAATCCGTAAGGTCCTGATGGATCTCGGGCAGATCATCATCCCCGTAGGAGAGCGCGTCCTGGTATTCGGACAGGAGCAGGGGGAGCGTGGAGAGCTCTTTAGGGACGAGCTGGGGATTGTGGAGCAGGACGCCCATCGACTCGGGATGGATGTCGAGATGGGGCATGGGCTTCTCATAGGTTATGGGCGGCTTGTCGGAAAGGATGGAATTGATGACATCCATCTTCTCGACGGACCGTTTTTTCAGGGTATAGTCGCCCTGCAGGATCATGCCGTTGAGCATATGGTAGTCGTTGATAATACCCTCACGGAGGAAGAGGAGGTTGGTGAGGTCTGATCTGCCGAGCTCTGCGAACTCGCTGACCGCCGTCCAGAAGGGCTCAAAATTCTCCGGCTCCCTCCAGGAGATGTAGCTTATCTCGTAGTAGGTCGCTGCAGGGTAATCCTCGGGAGACGGGGCAGGAGACGGCCCGGGAACCTCGGCAGTCGACAGCCAGAGGTCCCCCTCGTCTTCGTCGTCATCCTCAGGCCCATAGAACGTATGGTCTTCGTCGTCATCGATCTGCTGCTGGACGGTGATCCACCGGTAGAGGGACAGCGCGCTCCCCGCGATGAAGGCCCGTTGGTCCTTCTTGAGCAGGCGTACCCCCATAGGAAGGCTTTTGCGGGCGATAGTTTAAATAGATATCTCCTCTCCGGTGAACATATGGAGCATGAGGAAGGAAGACCTGTAGAGACGGCCGACGGCAGCCTGACCTACTACAGCGCAGCGAATACAGAGCACTACCATTCCCTTTCCGGCGCGCGCGAAGAGGCCATGAGGAAGTACGTCGAGCCGTTGGCGCTGGAAGGGAAAAAGAAAATACGCGTCATCGACTTCTGCTTCGGCCTCGGCTACAACACGGCCGCCCTCATCGAGAGGTTCGCAGGCAAGGCAGGGGAGATAGAGGTCACCGCCTTCGAGAACGACCACGCTATAGTGGACGCGATGGAAGAGGTGGGCGAACCGTTCAGGCACTTCGATGCACTAAAGGAGATGGTCCGGGAAAAGGATTCCGCAAGGACCATCGAGGGCACGAAAATCGCGTTCCGCCTTGTCATGGGCGACCTTCCCGGCACGCTCTCTGCATTGGACGGAGCGTATGACGCGGTCCTCTTCGATCCCTTCTCACCGAGGAAGATGCCCCGCCTATGGACAGAAAAGATATTCGAAACCCTCTACGCCCATCTCGAAGAGGACGCGATGCTCACCACCTACTCCTGCGCCAAATGGGTGCGCGAGAACATGAGGAAGGCGGGCTTTGAAGTCAAGGACGGGCCTGTCGTCGGAAGGCGCGCGCCCGGCACCATCGCCAGGAAAAGGATCAGCGGGACGGCATCGCATTGAGAAAATCAGTCTTCTTGTTCCGGTCGATGAGCCGATGGGCGGATGCCATCTCTTCCGGGGAATAGATATGGATGATCCTGAATTTCCCGGAGGTGGTCTGCCTGACATTATCATGGACGGTCTCAAGAACATGGATCAATCCCCAATAGAGCCATTTGCCGTCGATGTTCTGGACGAGGAAGTTGCGCACAGGGGGCAGTTGATAGACCCTAATTCCCGGCTTGCCCTTGAACGAAAAGACCCTGCCCTCGAAATCAGACGCATGGAACGGTTTTAGCTTGTGCTGTTCGTAGTCCAGCTCTCCGGGGAAACCCTGCTCTTTGGAGATCTGCAGCGTGTCGTTGATCTCGATGAGGCTTCCCATACGTGCCATTCGGATTGCAGAGTATTTAAATTTTGCCCGCGTTCCCCAAAAAGGGCGCAGCGTCCCCGAAGCGTCTCTAATCTGCGCGCCAGAATTGTGATATGGCATCTCCCAGTTTTGATTTCAGGTCATCTGTATCCTGATAGAAGATTATCTCTTTTGTAATGGGACAGCCTCTCACCAGTCCAGAGACGCTGCTTCCTTCTTTTGCAACGACAATCAGAGGCCTATGGAGAGTCGCGCATTCCCTTATCTCCATACCCTGACCGGTCGAAGGTCGGCTTTGCTCACCGATCACCAGATCCGCCTCCTTGACCGCCTGAAAGGCCCGGCGATATCTTTCCTGATCGGTCCCATCAAACTGAGCAGTATCGATCGGTGATCTTACAGCTGCTGCAAAAGCTTTGGCTACAGCGATAATAGCATTGTAAAGTCCCGTCTCTTCCTCCGTCTTCGGAAGTGGACCCAAAATCAGGATATTGTTCATAGGGATAGCAAGACAACTTGAAGTATATATAATTTAGTCCAAAATGAAAATGCCGCAGGACATCACGATCAGGAGAAATCCCATGTGTGCGGCATCTGAGGCAGCCAGCAGCCACATGCGCAGCAGAAGCCCAAACGCGCAGGACCAAGCGAAAAGCATAAATACGCCGCGTAACGGTCAGAGCGCCATGGGAAAGTACATAGACCCCTACGGGACGGAGCTGTACCACGACTACCAGAAGGTCATAGACAGCTTCGGCCTCGAGGAGTTCGATCAAAAGCTCTTCCCTGACCCCAACCGCCTCATGAGACGGGGCCTGGTCTTCGCCGGCAGGGATCTCGCCCCGATAGCCAAGGCCATCAAGGAGAAGAGGCCCTTCTACCTCCTCACCGGCATCATGCCGAGCGCCGAGCGCATCCACTTCGGCACGAAGAGCGTCATCGACCAGATCCGCTACTTCCAGGAGCACGGCGCAAAGACCTATGTCTGCGTCGCCGACATCGAGGCCATGGTGACAAGGGGCATCACGCTCGAAGAGGCCAGGAAACGCGCCCTGTCCTTCTACATCCCTGCCTACATCGCGCTCGGCCTCGACCCGGAAAAGACCGCCTTCTACTTCCAGTCCGAGAACAAGGAGGTCATGCGCCTCGCCTACCGGTTCTCCGGCAGGATGACCCTGAGCGAGTACAAGGCCATCTACGGCAACGCCGAGCCCGGCAGGATCATGAGCTCCCTGACCCAGGCCGGCGACATCCTGTTCCCCCAGCTAGAAAAGAGGATTCCCGGCATCGTGCCGGTAGGCGTCGACCAGGATCCCCACATCCGCCTCACGCGCGACATCGTGCGCAGGAGCAAGGCCATGAAGTTCGTCCTCCCCAGCTCCATCTACCACAAGTTCATGCCTGCGCTCGACGGCAGCATGAAGATGTCCAAGTCCAATCCCATGGCCAACCTCGAGCTGCCCGACGATGCTGCGGCGAAGAAGATAAGGCGCGCCCTTACCGGCGGCCGCGACACCTTAGAAGAGCACAGGCGCCTCGGCGCGGTCGTGGAGAAGTGCATGGTCTTCGAGCTCCTCAAGCAGCACCTGGTGGAGGACGATGACGAGCTCGCCGAGATCTACGAGGAATATAAGTCCGGCCGGATGACCAGCGGGGAGATCAAGGAGCTTGCCATAAAGAAGATGGACGCCTTCCAGGCGGATTTCAGGAAAAGGCTTCTCGCGGCGCAGAAAGGGGTCAGGAGCCTGCGATTCGTCCAGTGAATCTTCAGGCGGCAGGCAGCAAGATTTATAAATGCCAGAGGCTTACTCCCCCCATGGTGAAAAAAGACAAGAACGGCGGCGCCACGGACGCGAAGGAGATGCCTGAGGACCTCAAGCGCGTGATGTACTCCTACAACACGTCGCTGAGCAATCTCGAGGAGGAGAACAGGATGCTCCACGAGACCATCGGCATGTTGAAGAACGAGATCGACCGCTTCCGCGAGCCCTCGCTCATGGTCTGCGAGGTCTCCGAGATCCTCGACGCCGACAACGCGATCATCGCCGTGCCGAACGGCAACCAGTTCTACGTCACCGTCTCAAGCGAGGCAAAAAAGCAGAACCTCATGGCCGGCGACACGGTCCTGTGCGAGCAGAAGAACCTCTCGATCATCAGGCGCATCTCCCAGCAGAGGAAGTTCCAGGTCGAGCGCTTCGTCATCATGGAGAAGCCTACCGTCTCATGGAGCGCGATCGGCGGACTGCAGGAGCAGATCCAGGATGTGCGCGAGGTCATAGAGCTCCCGCTCCTCAAGCCCGAGCTCTTCAGGAAGGTCGGCATCCAGCCGCCGAAGGGCATCCTGCTCTACGGCCCGCCGGGCACGGGAAAGACCCTGATAGCCAAGGCCGTCGCCGCGTCCACCAAGTCCACGTTCATCGAGGTGGTGGGATCGGAGCTCGTCCAGAAGTTCATCGGCGAGGGCGCGAAGCTCGTGAAAGAGATCTTCGACCTGGCCAAGCAGAAGGCCCCCTCCGTCATCTTCATCGACGAGATAGACTCGCTCGCGGCCAAGCGCATCGAATTGGGCACTTCGGGCGAGCGCGAGGTCCAGCGCACCTTCATGCAGTTCCTCGCCGAGATCGACGGCTTCAAGAACCTCGAGAACGTCAAGGTCATAGCGGCCACGAACCGCCGCGATATCCTCGACCCCGCGATACTCCGGCCGGGAAGGCTCGACCGCCAGATCCTCATACCCCTGCCGGACAAGGACGGCATCAGGGAGATCTTCAGGATACATACCAAGCCCATGACGCTCGACAAGCAGATCAGGACGGAACGCGTGCTCAACCTCCTGGAAGGCCTCTCCGGCGCCGAGATCAAGGCGGTCTGCACCGAGGCCGGCTACTTCGCGATAAGGGCGGACAGGACGAAGGTCGTCGAGAAGGACTTCGAGAGCGCCGTGGCGAAGGTTAAGAAGGAGGAGCAGCTCCAGGCCGAGTACCGCGGCATGTTCGGCTGAGAAGATCCCCTCAGAACCATTTTCTTTTCTCGTTCCTCTTGTTTCGGCGATTGTTCTCAGATAGCATCATCAGCGAACATCTAAAAAGGTGTAGTAGACCCAAAAAATCGCATCGCAAGAGTGCGGCGATCCAAGAGGGAAGGAGCGGAGATTGCGTTGAAGATGATTAAGAGAAGAGAGAAGCAGAGCCCCAAGCAAAACCATTATAAAATCCCATTATCCCTACCAATAGCATGTCCATCCTAGGCATAGACGAGGCGGGCCGGGGTCCGGTCATAGGACCGCTCGTGATAGCGGGCGTCCTGATACCGGGCGAGAAGGCCCTCGAGGGCATCCCGGTCAAGGACTCCAAGCTCTTGACCCCGAAGAGGAGAGAAGAGCTCGCCGCAGAGATCAGGAAGCATACCAAGGTCTTCGTCAGGATCCTCCAGCCAAAGGACATCGACCGCGCGCTCAAGTCGCCGGACACCAACCTCAACTGGCTCGAGGCCGACAACGCCGCATCCATCGCAGACGAGGCAAGAGCAAACATCCTCTACATGGACTGCCCGAGCACCAACATAGCGAGGTTCACCGACTACCTGCAAAGGAAGATCAAAGCGAAAGCGAACATCGTCGCCGAGCACAAGGCGGACGCCACCTACCCTGTCGTGAGCGCCGCCTCCATCATCGCGAAGGTCACGAGAGACGGGGAGATCGAGAAGATCAAGAGGAAGTACGGCATCGAGTTCGGCAGCGGCTACCCCTCCGACCCCCTGACACAGGAATTCCTGAGGAAGCACTTCAGGGACTACCCGATCTTTCGGACTTCCTGGGCTTCCTACCTTGCCGCTGCCGAGACGACGAAGCAGACGACGCTGCGCTAGCTCCGTGCCCGAAGGCCTCCTTGTCCTCCTTGACCAGCTCCCGCTTCTCTTCAAGCATCCTCTTCTCGACCTTCTCCTCCTTCGCTTCCGCACGGGCAAAGGAGGGTATGCGCACGAACGAGAACGTGAACAGGAACATCAGCGCGAGGATCAGGAACAGGGACACGAAAAGATGGCTTGTCAGCCAATACGTCGCATTGCGGTACCAGAGCTGGACAGGGTCGAACGCGCTCGTGTAGGAGACCGCCACGGAGAACGTCCCCTGCTGGACGTAGGCCTGGCCGGAGGCGTCGAGCGCCGTGATCTGGTAGAAGAAGACGTTCATACCCTCGTGGAAATCCTTCGAGTCGAAGCTGATCCGATAGGTGTGGCTGCCGCGCATCGCCGCAAGCGCGTAGGATTTGCTCAGGCTGTCGTACCAGAGGGTGAGGTTGCCCCCTGCAGGGGCCGATCCTGTCGCCGTCAGATGGACGGTCGCCGCATAGGGATCCCCGTAGCTGATGTCTACCGGCGCGCTGATGTTGACGAGGAAGTGCGGAGGCGCTACCACGTCGGCGGTCACCGTCGAGACGGCGCTCATGCCCGGGCTCGTGAGGCGGACAGGGAGATCGAGGGTGCCGAGCACTGCCGGCACGGTCGAGAGCGTGACATCACCTGGCGTCGGGACATGCGTGCAGTCCGACAGGCACACAGTCGCGTCGGCCACCGGCACCTGGCAGTGCACGACGAGCGGCTGGCCGACCGTGATGGTGGAAGCGACCGCTGTGCAGGAGAAGACAGAAGAGGGAAGCGTCTTCGCCGTCAAGAAATCGTCGCGCGAGAAACGCAGGCCGTCGTCCTTGACCGTGAGCGTAACCTGCTTCCCGTCGATGCCTAGAGGGAGGGTGGTCACGTGCCCGGGCGCGGCGGACGCCAGGTAGAACACTTTGGAGACGTCGGCCGTCGCGTGCGGCGCGACGAGAGCGGAGACCGTGTCGCCCGAGAGGAACCTGACAGAGGCAGGGTGCTGTACGGTCAGGGTCAGCGGCAGGTAGTAGGGATTGGCGTTCGTGATCCGCAGGAGGATCGCGTCGTAAGAGGGCGCGCCGACCGTCGGGCTGAAGAGATGCATGTCGATGCTGTAGCCGGAGAAGGGCGCCGCATCCGTCCTGCCCGGCAGATAGCTGCCGGTGACGGATAGCCCTGTCGTCGCCAGCGTCACGGGGACGGTGCTCGCCCAATGGTAGCTGACCGCCGGGCGGTCGGCATCGGCGCCGTAGTAGAGCGGCACGTGCCGGTCGTCCAGCCATCCGTACTCGGCAAACGTGACGTCGAAGGGCACCCAGCCGGTGCCGGGGAAGTACACCTCTGTCCAGCCGTGCCCGGTGAAGGCCCCGTTGTAGTAGACCACCCCTGCGACATAGCGCGCAGGTATGCCCTCTACGCGCAGCAGCGAAAGGTACAGCATGGAGAGCTCGTCGCACACCCCGTAGCCTTCGGAGAGCACCTTGCTCGCGGGCAGCGTCGCGTTCGCGTCGAGCGTCGTGAGGTTGTAGCGGATGTGTGTGTGCACCCAGTCGGCATAGGAGAAGACGGCCTGCATGTAGTCGCCGCTGAAGTTGCCGTCGGAGAGCCGGATCCTTTCGGCGAGCTGCTCGATGGAGGTGGCGTTCGCGTCCGCTAGCGCCGTCCCAGAGAGATAGGGAGCGAGGCTTTCGTTCCCTGAGAGGTCGTAGGGGAAGGGTATCCTCCCTGATATCCGGAAAAGCTTCTCATGCACCAGCACCTGCGCGTCCAGCCGGTAGGAGCCGTCCTGCGCCTCCTGCGGGAAGAAGCGTATCCGGTCAGGGAGGATCTCGCCGTCCGTGTAGAGCGTCGCATCGGTCATGGCGTCGCTCCTCGGGAAGCTGAAGAGGTCTATGGAGAGGTTCTCCACCGGCGCCGATATGTAGAAGTGCGAGGAGATCGAGAGGCTGACGGACGCGTCCGCGCCTGCCATAGGAAAGACGAGGACGAACACAAGGAGGACGATGGCCCAGGGACGAAACATGGTCTGTTTTCCGCCGGCGATGGGTAATAAATGTTTTCTTTTCAGCAGGAAGCCGCAAATATTAAATACGAGAGGGTATCAGAACGATTCCTATCCGCATGCGTCCGGGTAGGGGGACGTATCCAACGGGTGTGATATATATTTTCTAGAGGATAATAAAAGATATAAATCGCATCGTGTTCTTGGGCCGTATGTCAGACGACCTCGATACGCTGCTGCATAAGGCCAGGGACAAGGACTCCTCCTACGAGACGATCAGGGACGAGATCCTCGAGCTGAAAGGTGCCCAGACGAAAACGCGTATCACCAGGAAGCGGCTCAGGAGATAAAGGGCTGCGGAAAGGTCATGATCATGTGAGGTCGGGTGCGCTCATTCTTCAGAACCGGAAACGCGATATCTCCTCCATGTTGATGATGGGCTTCTCCGTCCTGCGGGTGTCGTCGAGGCCGATGCGTGGGCACATGGTGTTGATGTAGACCTCTATCTGGGGGAAGTTCATCAGCTGGTCGAAGTCCAGGGTCTCGGCCAGGAAGAGCGTGAAGCGCTTGTCAGGGAACTCCTTTGGCAGGCGCTCTGCGAACGCCATCCTGTTCTGCCCGGCCTTCGTGGTCACAAGGATGCCGACATCCTTTGCCGAGAGGAACTTCGCATACGCCGCCTTCCTCCGTTTCAGTATCCCCTCGACGTCCTTCTTCGTGTAGAGGTGGTACTCGCCGTTGATGGGGTCGTAGACGTGCACCGGCCGGTCGTTGTCGAACAGCAGCGCGAAGGGATGGAACACGCCATCGCCCACGTAGAAGAACGCCTCGGCAGAGGTCTCCGCCTCTGTGATGGGGAGCGTCGAGCAGCCGTAGATCTGGCCCTCGTAGCGGGTGTGCCTGGGCTGCACCGTCTGGACCTCTTTTCCGGCCTCGGTCAGCTGCTTTTTCAGATTCTCCTGCAGCGGCAGGAACTGGGCCGTCAGGAACAGGCAGACAGAGGAGGGCAGCTTCGCCAGCACGTCTTTCGGGATGGTCACCGGCTTGTTGTACGAGCCGACGACATAGGCGATCTTCATGCCAGGGAGGCGATTTTCTTGGTATATAAGGTTTTGGGAGCGGATACGAAAGAGATTAATACTATGCCAGAGGAAAGATACCTATGAACATCGCCCTCGACATCGACGACGTGCTCTTGGATAACACGACCCCCTTCCTGGAATTCCTCAGGAAGAAGGGCTATCGCCTCCGCTACGAAGAGATCGACACGCGCAGGCTCTGGGAGCTGCTCGGCTGCAGCAGGCAGGAGTCAGAAAAGCTCATCTGGGAATACTACGCCTCGCCGCTCTTCAGGGATATGGCTCCTGTAGAAGGGGCCGCAGGAGCCATCAGGGCCCTGCAGAAGAAGGCCGTGCTCTGCGCCGTCACGAACCGCTCGCTGGAGACGAAGGCCGTCACCGAAGGGAACCTTAGGAAGCACTTCGGCGACGCCATCGGGAGGATAGCCTTCGCCGGCCAGTTCCTCAAGAGCCGGGATGAGGAGAGCGCGAAGAAAGCCATAATAGAGGACGAGCTCCGCTGCGCGTGGTGCATCGACGACGACCAGGACGTCATAGAGGAGCTGGACAAGGCAAAGGTCAGGGCCATCCTCTTCGCCAGGCCCTGGAACCGGGAGACGGAGGGCGCGATCAGGGCGAAGGGCTGGGGAGAGATACTGTCGATATTCCGATAATAGCTAGTTCACAGGTACTCCTCAAGGAACCTCTTGTCAGGACCTTTGAAGAACGTGACGACATTGTTGACGAGCCTGTCCCCAGAGGGGATCTCTGCGTAAGATTTGTCGGCCATATTGTGGTATTCGCTGGAGAGCCCGTGATACATGCTCGCCGCCTTGACGATGTGACGGTCATAGAAGTTCTTCAGCGAGCCCTGGACGAGCCTTTCCTCGAGGCCGTTTTTCCTTATGAAATCGGCGACAGCGTCGGTATGCCTATAGATTCTGCCAGCCTTGTTGACGAAATGTGCAGCCAGAACGACATCAATAAAGCCATTGACCGTATGGAGGGCGTTGGAAGAGGAGAGGGGATTGCCGTTCCCAATGTGGAACATTTCAATAACCTCCAGCGCATAGAAGGGGGTTGACTGCAGGATTGGATAGATTATTTTGTTCCTTACCCCGAAGAGCATGGTGTGTGGGTAGTGCTTTGCGACATGCCCCCAGAGATAGCGTACCATACCATTCGCTCTCGCGACAGGATGGAGAAGGAGGAGCGACCATTTCCTCTGGTATCCGCTCTCCTCAACATGGGCAAGACCATCCATCATCCGGACTTCCCCTGGTCGTGCAGTATCTCGGCGACGATATCGTCGACGCTCCTGTCCTCTTGAGCGACGACAATGTTTCCCCTCGTCGCGACAGCGTGCGCCGAGTAGGTGGAATCGATGGTGCAAAAGGAGAAAGTGACGCCCCTGATGGCTATGGCCTGGAAACTCTGCTTCGCCGGATCCGCCTGCGCGAAAGACGACCACTTCATGTAGCCGAGCCTGCGGTCCTCATCCCCGGTAACGGGAAGCGCAAGGAACAGCGGTTTCCCGTCCGCCGAAGTGTACGTATCCCATATCTCCCATCTCTGGACATAGCCGTTCTCCTGTTTGGTGATACCGGGGTCGATCTCGACCGATTTTTTGGCATCGGGATAGCTCCCGCCTTTCCTCACATGGATGTCTTCAAGGACGGAGAGGTAATGCCTTCCCCCGATGATCGAGATGCCGTGCGACGTCCAGGACTCGAAGGTAGGGGGAAAGATGAATTTCTCTGCCCATTTCTTGTACCCCTCGCTCTTATAGGAGAGCTCTGGCGGCGTCGCGACATCATCACGGCGCTTCTTCATCAGCCTCCGGTAGCCGATGCTCGGATACGCGACGTCGTTGTCGATGACCGTAGGCTGGACGAGCCTGGCTCCCTTGTAGTAGAGGACCACGTTCGTGATGGGGACCTGCTTCATGCAGGGATTCCAGGAGAAGATGGGATTTATAGCCTTCCTACAACAATACTAAAGCAGGGACTTCAATGCCTGTGGAAGTGCCTGAGCACGTCGCTGCGCACCTTGGCGGCGATATCGGCGTTCCTCGTGATCACGATGTCGATCGCCTGCCTCTCGAACGTCATCTCCGTCAGGATGTCTATCTTGTCGAAGCTGAAGATGTCCTTGGAGATGGTATAGGCCTTCGTCATCTTCTTGCGGAGGACCTCGGGCATGAAGATCTGGACCATACAGTCCCCTGCCACCCAGACGTCTGCGGAAAGCCCGAGATCGACGCCGGTCCTGAGGTTCTGGCCCCAGGTGCGGAAGTAGTTGGCGAGCACGAGGTCGCCGAAGGTCTTTCCCTGGCAGAGGCAGTAGACCGTATTCTCCATGAAGGCCTTGCGCAGGCGGTCCCGCTTGGACTTGTCGGCGTAGGGTATCCAGAGATGGACGAACTGCAGGTAGAGCCTCCTGTTGTGTCCGGTGCCGAAGAAACGGTTCTCGAGCGCGTACAGCAGGAAATCGGCCATCTCGGTCAGGCTGTCGACGCGCACCTGCGTGGTCCCGGTATCGAAGCGCTTGAGGATACGCCTCTCCGAGTAGTTCTCCCTGAGGTCTGCGGCGAACGCCGAGAGCTTCTCTATCCCCGCGGCGTCGAGCATGTACGCCTTCCCTGCCTTCGCTGCCACTCCCTCAGAAACGAG
>JBJKRA010000131.1:0-5428 GCA_046704905.1 Candidatus Woesearchaeota archaeon | reverse complement strand
ATCCTCCCGAGCAGGAACGCGGCAGGGGCGCTCGCGCCTGAGCAGTACAGGAAGTTCAGGGCGGCAGCGGCAGCGTTCCTTGCGAAGCCCTCTGTCTCGGCCTTCAGGAAGAAGCCGCTCCCTGCAGCGCCAATGGAGGGCAGGCTCGTCCTCTCTGTCACGACGCTCGACAAGAGGAAGGACATCACAGGGGCGAAGCTCGTACGCGCCTATCAGTACCTTCTCGGGCAGCTCTCGAAGGCTGGGTTCTCCGTGGCGGCCTCCGACTGGGAATGGGACGGGAAACGCAGGGCGCGCATCGTTATAGACACGGAAGGGAGCATCCCGCCCTACGCAGAGCACGCCGGACCCCTGGCCTCCCAGGGGAGGCATGCCGAGGCGTTCAGGGCGAAGCATTCGAAGACTTCCGTCAGGCAGGGCAGGCTGTACGCGAAGGTTCGGCGCACGCATACCGACCCGCACGCGTTCGCCGCAGCGCTGGTCGCGCATGACGGCTATCTTGCCGGACTCGTCGAGAGCATCGACCTCGTGCGGCCATGACAACCCTCTCCTCACTCCTCGCCTGGGTCAACGGCTTCTTCCTGCCGTTCGGCGTCACCGGGCTCTTCCTCCTCTCCTTCCTAGAAGGGTTCATCCTCCCGCTCCCGCCGGACCTGCTGCTCATCGCCCTCACGCTCGCCAAGCCCTCCGCAGCGTTCTGGTACGCAGGGATCGCCACCCTCGGATCGCTGCTCGGCGGCCTCCTCGGCTACTGGCTCGGCGCGCATGCCGGCCGGCCGCTCCTCGAACGGGTCGTACGCAGCAGGCAGATAGACTACCTGCACAGGAAGATCAGGCAGTACGATGCCGCCGCGATCTTCATCGCTGGCTTCAGCCCGCTGCCCTACAACGTCTTCGCCATAGGGGGAGGGGTGCTGAGGATGGACATGGGCAAGTTCCTCGTCGCGACCGCCTTCAGCAGGGGTCCGAGGTTCTTCCTCATCGCGTTGCTGCTCTTCTTCTGGGGAGGATCGATCCTCGCCTTCATCGTCAGGTTCTTCAACCTCATCACCCTTGCCGTCGGCGGGCTTATCTTCCTCGCCGTCATCTGGTACTACGGGAAGAAGGAGTACCGCAGGCGAAAGGCGCTGCGCTAGGCGGGCTTCATAGTGGAATAATGCTCCCTGAACACCGCGAGATCCTCCTCGCTGTCCAGGTCGTTCTCCATCGTGGCAGAGACCTTCGAGTAGTTGAGGGCGATGCCCACCTTGTCCATGGGAAAGCCGTACTTCTTCTCTATGAGGGTGTAGATGGTGTCGAGGACTTCCTCCTCGTGGAGCGCCTCTTTGGCGATCTTTGCTTTCATGATGCCGATCGCCGGCTTGAGCAGACCGTGGGACGAGAGCATGATCACGGCGGGGATAATGTTTATCATCTTGCGCATATTGTAGGCGTCGCTGATCATGCCCGACTCGATCATGGGCCTGATCTCCCTGGTGTAGAGGAGGCCGCTGTGGTTGGCGAGCCGGACGTCCTTTTCGTTGCCTTCCTGGTCGACCATATGCGTCCAGTACTTGAACACCTGCTCATCTTTCGCTTTCCGCTTTTCTGAGGCGAACAGCCTGTAGCGGAGCGCGAAGGGCGTCGGGATGCCGAAGAGCTTGACGTTCTCCTTGCTCTCGCGTACGGTGACCATCCTGTCCTCCAGCCAGGTGTCCTTGGCGACGTTCTCATAGGATGCCATGCCCTGGGTATAATGTATCGTCCTGCCTTTCCTGTCCTTCGATCCGAGAAGACGCATGTTCTCTTCGTAGACCGTCAGGACATCGCCGACGGTCATGCGCGCGGCATCGCCGTAGAAGATATGGGCCTGCTGTCCCTCCCAGAGCACAGAAGCGATCTTCTCTATGTTCTCCCCGAGGCTCTTTCCCATCGTAAGAAGCTCCTGACCGGGAAACCGCCCATCAAGATCATCGATCCTTTCCCTGAGCGTTGCAGGATCGTTGAGGACGAAGACCTTAGGATAGACCCCTGCCTCGTGGATGCGTTCCATGACCTCCTCGATGACCGCCTTTCCGGTGCACAGGGGTTCTGCGAACTTGTTCTCGCCGTACATCAGGGTCTGGCCGGGGTAGTGGAGCATGGTCGTCTCGCGCTTCCACGCCTTCTTCAGCGTATTCATCGGCGTGTAGCCGGCGAGGATGACCGCGACTGGATCGGGTGCCATGAGGGCGGGGGAGAAACAGGACTATTTAAACTATTCCCAAATGGTAACAGATAAGAGAAAGTATTTAAAGAGGGGATAATATCCCCCGCGCATGAGCGACGGAAGGAAAATCCTGCCCGCCACACCGCGACAGGTTATAACCCCTCTTTTCAGCATCCTGCGAAAGGATATCCCTTCCATCGCGACGGTTGTAAAAAAAGAGTTCGACCGCCTGAACAAACGCAGGCCCACTAAACCCCTCATCGTCGCCGACCAGACAACATGGGAGATTTCAGGCCAGAAGCTCTATGATGAACTTTCCGGAATGAGCAAGACCATCGACTACCATCTCGTCGATTCCAATTCCTATGGTCATGTCGAGGAGATCATCTCACGGATTGTGCGCAACCCGCAGCTTGCCTACAAGAAAATCCCCTCTCCGGCCACGACAGTCTTTGACGAGAGGTACGGGACGAAACTCAAGCGCACGGCGCGAAAGCGTTTCAACATCATCTACGGAGTGGGCGGAGGGAGCGTAATCGATGTCGCGAAGTACGCCGCCTACAAGGCAAACATCCCTTTCATCAGCGTCCCGACCACCCTTTCCAACGACGGGTTCGCGTCGCCATTTTCCGTGCTCCGTCTGTATGACGACGACGGGGTCAGGACGCTGCGGGCCAACGTTCCCACCGGCGTGGTCGTCAATATCGGAAGCATAACCGACGGCAAGAAGGATTCGACGCTGCGCAGGATACAATCTGGCATAGGCGACCTGCTCTCCAACATCCCTGCCAATCTCGATTGGGACCTCGCAGTCCAGACATCGAGCGGGTATCCGAAAGAGAGGCGCGTGTACAGGAACGATGATGCCAAGTCACTTGCCGAAGCAGGGCCCAACCTCATCCTCGGCTGGCTCAACTACAGGAGGACCGATCTCTTCGACAAGCAGTTCCTCTACGAGCTGGCCAAGGGCTTGATGAACAGCGCGAGGAGCATGCAGATAGAAGGGTCGAGCAGGCCTGCCAGCGGATTCGACCATAAATTCTACCACATGTACAACAAACTCACCGACTTCCGACCGCAGGCGACACACGGCGAGCTGGTGGCTGTAGGGGCACTCATCTCCACCTATGCGCACGACGAATACTGCGAGCACGACGTGAAGTATTTCAGGATGATGAAAAAGGCGTATGAGCGGGCAGGCCTTCCCACGACGGAGAATGAACTCGACAAGCTGGGCGTCAGCATGGGCCAGATCACGGAATCAATCGACATGGCGCTCACCTTCCGGCCCGAGCGCTATACCATCCTTGACGAGATCGGGCCGGAGAAGCTCAATGAGTGCGCATACGAGGTATTCAGATGATAGAGAAAATCATCATATCGGCAAGCTACGACGACGAGGGACCTATCGCCAAAACGCTCGCGAAGATCGAAAAGGAAGCGCTCAAGGAACAGAAGAAAAGCGGAATAGCGAATCACTATTTCAAACGCTCAGGAGACGATCCCTTTTCTCTCAAGGCCCACCACTGCGTCGCAGGAATCCCTTACATAGCATACGAATTTATGGCAGCGCACAAGTCCTCGGCGAAACAGATCGCTGTCGTGAGCGATGATATCACCAGGGACATCCTCAAGCGCTTTGTCGAATATTCCGGGATAGAGAAGGATAAGTTCCTCTTTGCGCACGAGGGCACCGATTGGAGCCTTGCCAACACGTGGAGACGCGGCATCGACAGGCTCGGGGCCAAAGAGATCGAAACCCTCCTCGTGCTCCCAGAGGACGGGGTCTTCATCAGCGATATCGACACACTCCTTGACGAGAAAAGCAACGCTGACTTCATCATGGATGGGAACAGGAAGGACCGTGTCTATGGAAATCATATACCAAAAAGCATCGGTGACCCGTTCAGCAGGAGATGGCATCTGCCCCTCCGCAACTGGCTGCGGTCTTATTGGGTGAAGGAGAACAACGTCATGAAGATAAGGCCCTCCAGCCTCCTTCTCAGCTACGCAAATGAGTTCTTCGCGGCGAGGAAGACACATGCTGACAACGGCGGGATGAGCAGGAAGGATCTTCTCAAGAAGATATATCTCAAGGACGGCGGTGCAAAAAGGGCCTTTAGGGACCATCCAATCAGCACCATCAAGGCCGGAGCCTATATTGCTTCCTGTATATACACATCATACAATCCTGCCATCATCAACCCGAAGAACGCATCGCATGTTCTCAGCAGCGGGTTGGAGCTCAATATAGAGCTGAGGGCAGAGCACAGGGACATCGCACAGATCATGGACATCGACAGTGTAGAGGATGCGGTCATCGCGGAGATGCTCATGAAGAGCTACGACCCGAACAGCCTCTACCCTTATTTCGATGAGGTTAAGGCCTTCGCCGACGAGATACGGGAAAAAGTCCCGAAGCTCAAGGACTATCCGCAATACATGAACTGCTTCGTCGGGAAGATGCCCTCGCTCGCAGGCAGTGAGTTCTACGACAGCCACGGCAATTTCATCGACACGGGGATCGTGCCGCACGCGGAGGAGAAGGCTGAGTATCTCGCGAAGAGGCTGCAGGAGCAGGTCAAGGCGCAGAAAGAAAAGGCCCCTCAGTGATTCTCGAGCGCCTTCATGACAGAGCCGATCCTGCTCATGACAGCATATATGGGAAGGGGCACCCTCGATACATTTGTCAAAACATAATCCTTCCAGGGGCGGTAGGCCACCGCCTTCATCGTATCGAAGCTGACGTCCTCTCCAAGCTTCCTGAGTCCCCTGTGCGCGAGATTCGCGCAGACGATCTCTGATTGGTAGAGATCGCCGGCGACAAGGATCCTTTCCGGCTTCTTCCCCTCCTTCGCGTGGAAGTCGTAGACCGCCATGAAATTGATGGGGTCGGGCTTCGGGAGCTTGCCGGAGATCATCTCAGAGGAGAAGGTGCCCACATCGTCGGTAATATCCTCAAGAACCCTTCCCCCGTAGGTGTAGATGTGGAGAGAGGTTTTTCCATCTTCAGGCTGCGACCTGAGAAGGATTGGCGTGTCTCCTGTGTCGTAGAGGGTAACCATCTTGTTGGCCGGTATCGGCGCATAGAGATGGACAGACTGGAGATAGCTTTCGAAGGAAGAGTTCGAGACGATCTCGGCCTTTGGCGCTATGGCCTGCAGGGTCTTTTCGAATATCTCCGGCCGCACCTTGCCGTGATACTCGCGCAGGAAGCAGTCGAGATCGAGGATGAAAAGG
>JBJKRA010000130.1:0-3085 GCA_046704905.1 Candidatus Woesearchaeota archaeon | reverse complement strand
GGCCGATGCTGCTGCTCGTCGCGCTGTCCTGCAGGTAGGACGGGTTGAGCGCGACGTCCGAGAAACCCTCCCTGGCGAGGCGCTCCAGGGCGCTGTCCACGCCGTCCGGCAAGGCTTCGAAGAGGGTGAGGTTGACGCCGTCCGAAAGGTCGTAGCGCTCTGCCTGCTTCCTCGTTATGTAGGATGAGGAGAGCAGCACGGTCCCTGCGACGAGCAGGCCGAAGACGATGCGGGAAGGGCGCATGCACATCGCGACAGAGAGGGGAAATATAAATGTTGCTCCTCTAGAATGGTTATCTTTTGCCCTCCCCCCCTTGCTTCTCTGCAACAAAATATATAAAGGATGCGCGCTACATCCTCTCCATGCTCTTCCTCAAGAAAGCCGGCCAGGACGAACGCGTGCAGCTGCATTTCATCACCCTCGACAAGCGGTGCGACCTCTCCTTCCTCGCCAGGGACCCGGACGCCATCTACCTCGTCGACATCTCGGCCATCAGGACGGGCCTGCCTGCCTACCGAAAGCATCTTGACCACCAGCTGGAGCACCACGCGAAACTGCACATCCTCAACTACGATTTCTACGGGCAGTGGCTGGTCATCGGGCCGAACTACCTTCGGCCGGATTTCCCGCGCCTCGAACTGATCTACTGATACGATGGGACTCTTCAGCGCCGATCCGCCGCCTCCGCCAAAGGTCGACTACCGCACCGAGCTCTCCGCGTACGACCGGCGCCTTTCGCGGATCGCTGACATGGACCGGCAGGAACGGGCTGGCGACGACGACCTGCAGATCGCCCTCGAGCGAAAGGCCCGTCTCATCCACGAGGAGATCATGCGCCTCGACGGCGCCATGGCAGATCTCCGTCAGGACATCACGGTGCTGCGCCACCAGGTCCTGCTCCTCCTCAACGTCATGTCGCAGGAGGCGAAGAGGCCCGATGTCGAGAAGCTCTCGGATTTCGTCGAGACGCTCTCGCCCGAGCTCTATGTCACCAAGGACATGCTCGACGCGATGCTGTCGCATGCGCTTTCGGGGGAGGGACAGCGATGAACGACTGCGTGTTCTGCAGGATCGTGGGCGGGGACATCCCCTGCCACAGGGTCTATGAGGATGAGGGGACGCTCGCCTTCCTCGACATCCATCCGGCGAACAGGGGACACGTGCTCGTCATACCGAAGAGGCATGCGGAGACGTTCGATGCGCTCGACGAGGAGGGCCTCGCCGCCCTTTTCCGCACGGCGCAGCGCACGGCACGCGCGCTTACTTCGTCACTGTCGCCTGCCGGCTACAACCTGCTGATGAACAACGGGAAGGCCGCAGGACAGCTCGTGCCGCATGCGCACCTGCATATCATCCCGCGCTTCCCGGACGACTTCACGCTCAAGCTCCCTGAGAAGACAATCGCTGCGGAGGAGCTCTCCGGGATCGCCGAGGCAATCGCGAAGCATATCAGATAGTTACCACTTGTTCTGGCGCTGCTGCGGCTGCTGCCTTGCACCGGCCTCTATCTCCTGCTTGAGGCTGAGCGCGTCCTGCAGGCCCTCGAGCCCCACGTTGATCTTGATCGCCGCCTGATGCATGCGGCCCATGACCGACTCTAGGTGCTGGCGCTGCGGGCCCTGGTCCATCCGCTTGCTCTGCTCGGCGTAGAGAAGTATCCCTCTCTTCAGCTCCTGGACGAGCGCGGACAGCGCCTCGGCCAATTCTTTCCCGTCATCGGCCATGGCACTTCCACCGCTCTCCCGTTATATAAACCTTTCTTACCATGCCCCCCTCCGGCCCGCGACCTCTCCGGCGAGGCCGACCGCTTCCCTGAGCATGTCCCTGTATGGCATCCGATGCAGCAGGCCGTAGATGATGCCTGCAGAGAACGCGTCGCCGCAGCCGACCGTGTCCACCACTTTGACCTTCTTGCCTTTCACCTCGTAGCGTCCGCCGGAGCGGTCGTAGAGGACGGCCCCCTTCTCGCCCTGGGTGATGACGAGAAGTTCTAGTGGGTATTCACGGAAGAGCCTCTCGGAAAGGCCGCTGCCGAGATAGCGCGTGAGGAGGCGGAACTCCTCCTCATTGACCTTGAGGATGTTCGTCTGCGGCAGCATCGCCCTGACCGTCCTCTTCCAGGGCACGCCTTCCCTGATGTTGACGTCGAAGCAGGTCAGGGCATGCGTGTCTTCCACCATCCTGCGTACCATGCCTGACCTGCGCTGGGCAAGGGTGCCGAAGCAGACGATGCCGGCCTTCCTGGCAAGGGCCCTCTCCTTGTCCCCGTAGACGAGATGGTCGAAGGCGAGGTCCTTGGGGATGACGAAGCGGTGGTCCTTTCCGGCGCGAACAACCTCCGCAAAGCCCGAAGGCGCGTCGTATCTCCTGACGACCTTCTTCGGAATGATGGCGAGCGCCCGCCGCTGCGCCCTGGCATCGGCATCGTTCCCGACAGCGGTGATCATGGCAGCGGGCACGCCGAGCCTTTCGAGCATGCGCGCGACGTTGAAGGGCGCTCCGCCGATCCTCTTCTCGCTGCCGAGCCCGTCCGTGATGATCTCGCCTGCGCACAGGACAGGGACGCTCTTCCGATACAGGCCGTAGAAGATGGCGCCTTCCACGACGCCAGCGAGCTCCTTTCCCCGGGCCATGTAGACATGGCGCCATGCCCTCCTCTTCGTCTCGGTGTCCGTATTCGCCACCGCGATGGAGGGGAACTCCGACAGGAAAGCGTCAAGGTCGTTTCCGCTGTCTCCTGCGAAGACCGGCACCGTGCGATGCCTCCTTGCGAGCACCCGGAGGGCATGGAGCTTTGAGATGCCCTTTGGGAGGATGTCTATGAACCCGGTCTCGCCCCTGCTGCTCGCGACGACGGTCACCCGGGGGAACCTCCTCCTGAGCTGCTCTGCCGTCGCCACCGCCTTCTCTGCGGGTGCATAGTAGCTCAGCTTGACCCTGGACTGGAACCGCTCCTCCTGCAGCGGGAGGGCTATCCTTCCCTTGAGCTTCTTCAGGCCTCCTCCAGGGAGCGCGGCGAGAGCGTCCCTCTCGTACCCTCGGTCAGGCACCCACCTCTTGCCTCTGCGCACAAACATGGCGGTG
>JBJKRA010000129.1:0-22554 GCA_046704905.1 Candidatus Woesearchaeota archaeon | reverse complement strand
CCCCGAACGATCCCGACTGGCACGCCATGAGCAATGCGCCGCGTAGCACCTTCGACTTGAAGAGCGAAAGCATGTGCTCCTTCTCCTCCTTCGTCATGCCCGGGCGCTCGGAGATGACCTCCTTGTCGAGCACGGCAAGATGCGCCTCCACCCGGTCCCGCAGGTAGTAGCTCGGGAAGAACGCGGCGACGTTCCCCGGTATCGCGTCCGCGATCCGCTCCAGCTCGTGGGCGATCGCCCTGAACTGCCCGTCGCTCCGCTGCTTGAACTGCGTCGTGGTCTTCGGCACGATGAGGTTGAGCCTGTGCTTCTTCGGGAACGGCGAGGGATACACCTTCGTCGGCGTGCCCTTGGGGAAGCCCAATAGGTCGGCGTACATCCCGACCGGCAGGAGCGTCCCCGACATCAGGACGACACTGTGCACGCGCGCTATCATCTCGCCGGTCATGACAGAGGGATCGAGGCAGCGCAGCGTCAGGCTCGGGAACACCTCGTTCCTCCCCTGCTGCATGCGCATGATGTGCGTGAAGCCCTCCTCCTCTGATAGCCAGGACGCGAGGAACATCGGGATCGCGCTGATGTTGCTGTGGTTGCGCAGCTCCCTGATCTCCTCTGCCGCATGGTCGAGGTCCTCGATCGCCTGCTGGTAATCCTCGGATCCCTGCACCGCCTCGATGAACGCCTTCTTCTCCACGAGCTTCTCCTGCCCCGGGTCGAGCCCGTCAGAGAGCGACAGCAGGCACTGCTGCAGCAGCGACAGCAGCTCCACGGCACGCCCCTGGTGGTGCTGCTTTGCCTCCTGGATGCCGCGCTTGAGCATGACCGAGGACAGGTGCATCGTGCCTAGCCCGCGCATGCGCTCAGGAAGGTTATGCCCCTCGTCCACGATAACGATCAGGTCCTCCGCGTCCTTCTCCACCTTCTTGAGGAACGACTGCGCGATCGTCGGATGGAACAGGTAGTAGTAATCTCCCACGATCAGCTTCGAGCGCTTCGCCAGTTCCAGCGCCATCTCGTACGGGCACATGGAGAGCTCCCGCGACCTGGCAAGAAGCTCGCTGCTCGCGAGCGGGCTTGCCGCGAGGAGCTCGGGCAGCGCGGCCTTCGCCTCCACGGTCAGCCCGTTCATGCTGGGCCTGGTCTTCACGTAGAACGTGCAGCTCCTGTCCTCGCGCTGCTTCTTGCAGAACTCGAAGAACTCGTTCTGGTAGAGGTCCTGGATGTTGTCCACGAGGCACATCGATTTCTTGCCGATGATGTCCGTCGTCAGGATAGAAGTCCCGAATCGTTCCTTGATCAGCTTCACGGTCTCCAGGGCGATCAGGTGCTGCGTCTGCCTCGACGTGAGGAAGAGCACGGTCTTGTCATGCGCGAGGGCGTACGTCAGCGCAGGCGCCAATGCGGACACGGTCTTGCCTAATCCTGTAGGCGCATGCGCGACCAGATGGCGCTTCTCCGTGATCGCCGCCATCACCTCATCCATGAACTGGCGCTGGACAGGCCTGACAGTATCGTACGGGAAATACCATCGCTCCGCAGGGTCCGCCATGGAAAGCAGGAACAGGAGATGCGTTTTATATCTTTTGCTTCCTTTTGCAGGACGGGGACGGCACGATATCCCTGATCACCTTCCCTCCCCTTACGATCCCGTAATCGCAGAAATCGTTCTGCCCTGTTCGCTCATGCACCTTGTCGAGACTATCGAGCAGGGAAGCGAAATAGAGGTTGATCGTGAAGCCGTGCCCGCACACGACGATCCTTTTCTTCTCATGTGAAGAATCGATCTCCGCGACCTTCGCCGAGAACCGCGTAAGCGCGTGCCGCGCGCTCTCCCATGCTCCCGAAGGGCCTTGGTAAGGCACATCCGGATTGGTCAGGCAGGAACGCACCGCCTCCGCATACGCGTCCGGGGCGATGAACCCTCCCCTGTCGCGGTCGAGCTCATCAAGTTCCGGGAAGCGCAGGACCTCTTTCCCGAGCTTCCTTGCGAGGGGAAGGATCGTCCGGTACGCCTTCCCCTCCGAGGACGCGATGAGGATGTCGGCGGAAGAAAGCTCCTTGTCAAGGGCGAGCGCTTTCGCCTGCCCCTCCCCCTCGCGCGAGAGCGTCCAGTCGCGTATCGGCCTTTCAGGATCGACTTCCGTCTTCGCGTGCCTGACAAGGTAGATGGTATTGTCCATGGGGGGGATGAAGATGTCATGCAATAAAACACTTGCGTCGGACCGGAGGCCGGATCCGAGGCCTAAGAGCCTGTCACTATTCACGGGAAAAACAATAAGTTTTTTAAAGGAGCGTCGCTCTGGAGAGGGCAGGTGAGCAGGGAGTGAAGGCCATACACCACTACTTCGACCATCTGGTCATGGGCGACATAAAGGATCCCCTGCTGATGGACGCGAACCACAAGGGCGATTTCCTGGCCCTGGGCTTCGAGGATCCCTCCAAGTACGACGGCCTGTTCGTCCGCTCCAGGATGGACCAGGAGTACTACAAGGTCATCGCGCAGCTGCGCCTCAACGCCCTGCCCTACGGCATGCTCTCCGACGGCTTCACGCACCGGCGCGTCTACAACAACACGGCCGTGGAGATAAAGGCCTTCGGGGACCTCCTCAAGCAGCCCCATGAGGAGTTCCTCCTCCTCGACCCCGGCATGGTCTACAGGGTCAGGAACTACCACGGCTATGTCGAGCTGCTCGCCGACATCAGGCGCATGTACGACTTCGGCGACCAGGGCAGGCACTACGAGGTCTCGAGGGAGCAGAACATCACGATCGTCCGCTACACCAAGTACGCCGGCGGCAGGGAGGAGAACGAGGACTACCGCTTCTACCTCGGCATCTACCATCCGCAGGAGACGAAGACCGCGGACGAGTGGATCGAGCTCCACCATCCCTACGACGAGGCGAGGAAGGACGAGCCGAAGAGCACCTGGGTCTACCACCCCCTCTCCCTGCTGGTGGACGGCGAGGCCGACATCCTGATAGCCGCGGGGGCGACGGAGACCGAGGTGCGTGAGAAGCTCGACATCCTCTACGGCCACTCCTACGGCCTGATCGCCGAGAAGAAATACCGGCTCCAGGAGTTCTACCTCTCCAGGCTCACCGATCTCTACCATAAGGATCTCGACACGCCCGTCCCCTTCCTGCAGCAGCTCGTCGGCCAGAAGTCGGCGAAGGCCGAGCGCCGCCGCCTCGAAGAGCTCAACGCCTACATCGGCGCGAAGCGCTCCCTGCATATGCTCCTCACCGACCGCGGCCTCAACGCCGGGCTGCCCTGGTTCTTCCAGGTATGGACGCGCGACGAGGCGATATCGCTCGGCGCCTTCATCCAGGAAGGGAAGCACCTCCTCTATGCCAAGAACAGGCTCATCGACTACCTCAAGGCCCTCCTCCCGGACGGCCGCATCCCCAACCGCGTCCCCTCCTCGATGCTGGGCAGCGCCGACGGCGTCGGCTGGGTGTTCCTGCGCCTCGGAGAGCTCCTTCGGGTACCGGCAGCAGACCTCCTCTTCTCGATGGAGGAGATAGGGTGGATCTACTTCAAGCTCGGCGAGGCGCTCCAGCGCCTGGACCGCACCTACGGGTACGACCCCCTGATCAGGAACGCCCCCTTCGAGACCTGGATGGACACCGGGCCGGAAAACGACTCCCGCGAGGGCTTCCGCCTCGAGATCCAGGCCCTGCAGCTATCCATGCTCGACCTCGCATGCCGTCTCGGTGACATCCTCGGCGTCCAGCACGACCATGCGGAGGCCTACGCCAGGCTCCGCGATGCGGTGCGCGGCATCTTCTTCCAGGGCAACCTCCTCATGGACGGCAGGGGCGATCCCACCATCCGTCCGAACGTCTTCCTCGCCTATTACATCCACAAGGATATCCTCAAGCCTGCCGAGTGGGAGGCGGTCTTCGACGCCGCATTGCCTCACCTCTGGACGGGCTGGGGAGGCCTTGCGACCATAGACAAGAGGAGCCCCCTCTTCTGCGACCGCTACACCGGCTCGGACAACAGGAGCTACCACCGCGGCGATTCCTGGTTCTTCGTCAACAACATCGCTGCATGGTCCCTCGCCGACTGCAACGCCAAGAAGTACAGGAAGCGCATAGAGGAGGTGATCGAGGCCGACGTGCGGCAGATGCTCTTCTCCGGCGTCCTCGGCGCGTCCTCCGAGCTCAGCAGCGCCTCTGCCCTCGCGGCGGAGGGCTGCTGGAACCAGGCATGGAGCGACGCTACCTTCATTGAGCTCATGGAGAAGGTACGATGAAGGACGAGCTGCTGCAGTTCCTGCTCGTCGAGATGCGTAGCCGCGAGAAGGCCGAGCGGATACTCGAGGACGGCATGGAGCAGCTCGGCATAAAGACCATCGAGATCGAGGGCCCTGAGAAGCGCCGGGCGCTAGCGGTCTACCTCAAGTCCGAGCTCCCCTACCACTCGGTGGCCAGGAGCAACATCATCTTCTCAAAGCTCCTCAACATCCTCTCCGTCGAGACGAACGAGCGCGCCCAGACGCGCTTCAACATCGACGAGAAGTACAACAAGGTCCTCGAGCAGAAGCTCATGATCGAGGACTTCTGGAAGGACGTCGACAAGTCCCTGATGAAGTTCGAGATCATCTTCAACCTCTTCTGGCTGCGCGCCGGCGAGGCGGAGGCCCGGGGGATGACCCATGACGAGGTCCTCGACGTCACCCACAAGGCGATGAACGCGGTGAAAGAGGAGCTCGAACGCTCCTACGAGCACCTCAAGCGCAAGTTCGAGCTCGAGGACGACGTCTTCCAGTTCACCAAGAAGGCTCGCTTCATCTCGCTGCGCGGCGACCCCCAGCAGCAGAGGGAGATCAAGGAGGTCGACACCTACCGCACGCAGCTCAAGCAGTACATCCAGGGCTTCTGGGACGTGGTCACCAAGGACTTCGGCAACTTCGAGCGCATCTTCTTCGAGAGCCTCGACCACGAGGTGGAGCTGCAGTCCAAGCACCAGAGCGACACCGCCTTCGTCGAGGAGGTCAGGAAGAAGCTCGCGTTCCTCTGGGCGGACATCGAGCACGGCTACGAGGAGCTCAAGAAGCAGCTCGCCGAGTTCCACGAGAAGGTACTCGCGGCGGACGAGCAGAAGAAGAAGGAGGCGGAGACGTCGGCGCCTCCCGCGCAGTAGGTCCGGAAGTGTCCTAGGCCCAGCTCACGGGCGCTCAGAGGTCCAGCAATCCCCTGCATTCCTCTCTCATGAAGCCGGGATAGAGCGCCGGTTTCGGGGTGCTCTTTTCTATCACTGCCGAGCAGGGGATCCTTATCCTCTGGGGATTCCTCTTCGTCTCGTCTTCCATGCAGGCGCCGTAGACTATCCCCTCCATCCTTGCCCAGACGGCGGCGGACGCGCACATGGGGCACGGCTCGTAGGTGGAGTACAGGACGCAGCCTTCCAGCCTCTTCGAATGGAGCTTCTCCGCGGCGATCCTGATCGCGTTGATCTCCGCATGGCAGGTGGGGTCCTGGTCCCTGTCTATCGTGGTGATTGCCTCCGCAACGATGATGTCGTCTCCCTTCACGATCACCGCTGCCACCCCATGGCTTATCTCTCCCTGGTCCCTTGCAAGAGCGATTGCCCGCTGCATTATCTCCCGGTTTGGATGGTCCATGCCGAGGGAAGAGCCGTATTTTCTTAAATAGTTTTTGTGGGAGGCGACTGTGGCGTAGGCCAGCCTGCGTTGGCCCCTGCCATCGTTGCATCCCCTTCCCTGGGCAAATCTTTTAAACTCGCCTGCTCTCCATAGCCGCCATGCCGTCCATAGCCTTCATCACCCAGGGCTGCGCTGCGAACCAGTCAGACTCAGAGATCATGAAAGGCCTGCTCGAAGGGGCTGGCTATGCCATCGCCGACGAGGTGGCGGAGGCCGACCTTGTCGTCTTCAACACCTGCACGGTAAAGGGGCCTACGGAGAGCTTCTTTGCAAGGACGCTTTCCGAGCTGCGGGACCAGAAGAAGCGCATCGTCCTCGCCGGCTGCATCCCCCAGTCAGAGAAGGATCTGGAGCGCTTCTCCGACTGCTCCATCATCGGCCCCTACCAGATAAGGAACATCGTCCCGATGGTCGAGGGCACGCTCGCGGGCCACACCCTCATCAACGTCGTGCGCGAGCACGAGGGAAAGCTCGACCTCGCCAAGGTCCGCACCAACCCCCTCATAGAGATCACGCAGATCGCCTCGGGCTGCACCGACGCCTGCGCCTTCTGCAAGACCAAGTACGCGAGGGGCAGCGTCCACTCCTACCGGCCGCGCGAGATACGGGAGAGTATAGAGCATGCGGTCAGGGAAGGCGTCAGGGAGATCTGGCTGGCCTCGCAGGACAACGGCGCCTACGGCAAGGACTCCGGCACGGATCTCGTCGAGCTCCTCAAGGACCTCGTCCGCATAGAGGGGGATTTCCGCATCAGGATCGGGATGGCGAATCCCCATCACGTCCTCGGGATGCTCGACGAGCTGATCTGGGTCATCAAGGAGAACCCGAAGCTCTTTTGCTTCCTCCACGTCCCGGTGCAGTCCGGCAGCAACGCGGTCCTGAAGAGCATGCGCCGCGCCTACCAGGTCGAGGACTTCATCTTCATCTACAAGCGCCTCAAGGAGGAGCTTCCCGACATTTCGATCGCGAACGACATCATCTGCGCCTACCCGACCGAGACCGACGAGGACTTCGAAAAGACCGTAAGGCTGCTCGAGGACTATCCCTGCGAGATGGTCAACATCAGCCGCTTCTGGCCCCGGCCCGGCACTCCTGCAGCGAAGCTCAGGCTCCTTCCGGGCGAGGTCATGAAGGCCCGCACACGAAAGATGACCGAGACCTTCCATGCCACGGCAGAAAGGCTCAACCGGAAATGGGTCGGCTGGGAGGGCGAGGCCCTGGTCGACGAGCAGGGCAAGGACGGCACCTGGGTGGCGAGGAACGCATCCTACAGGCCGATCATCATAAAGTCCAATCTCGACCTCTTCGGAAAGACCGTCAAGGTGCGCGTGCATGACGCGGCGGTGCATGACCTGCGCGCCTACCTTCTGGAGGACCGCGGCTAGCGGAAGATGTGGGAGAGCGTGACCTTCCTGCTCTTCTCGACGTCCCGCTCGTAGAAATCCTGCAGCGTCGCGCGCCTCCTGCGCTTCCCGGCATCAAGCTTCGCGTAGAGCGAAAGGACGTCTTCTGCCTCACGCAGCGGATCGTTCATGGATGAAAAAGGGCGTCCCGGCAGGGGTTACGCCCACCCCCTCATGTTCTCCCTTCCCCTTGGTCCACGAGTATAAAAAACTTGCCCTCGCCTTATCAGGAGGACTACCGCAAAAGCCTGCCTTGTCAGGAGAACGCCGCCCATCAGAACCTTTATATATGCCCTGGGAGAGGGAAAGCGTCATGCTCGACATCCTCCTCTGGGCCGCCGTCCTCGCCGTCGCGCTCTACGTCGTCGTGAAGTCATCAAGCTATCTCCTGCTCTACGCCGAGCGCCTGAGCACGGCGCTCGCCGTCCCGCCTTTCATCGTCGGACTCCTCGTCGTCGGCTTCGGCACCTCGCTTCCCGAGCTCGTCACCTCGATCGCCGCCGTCACGTCCGGGGCCTCGGAGATCGTCGCAGGCAACGTGATCGGCTCGAACATCACGAACATCCTCCTCATCGCGGGTCTTGCCGCCTTCGCCGGCGGCACCCTGACGGTCAAGCGCAATCTTCTCGGGATAGACCTCCCCCTCTTCCTCGGCGCCGCGCTCTTCCTCTACGTCGCGCTCATGGGCGGCAGCTTCGGCATCGCCTCTACGGTCATCTTCCTCCTGGCGCTCGCCTTCTACGTCTGGTACCTCGTCTCGGAAGGCAGGGCCGGACAGAAGGGGAGGCGCCATCCCCTTGGCTGGGGGACTCCACTCGCCATCCTCGCCAGCCTCGTCCTCCTCTACTTCGGGGCGGAGTACACGATCACCGCAATCGTGCACCTCTCCGACCTGCTCGGTATCGGCAGGGCGGTCATAGCGGCCTCCGTCGTGGCCTTGGGCACATCGCTTCCCGAGCTCTCCGTGGCGATCGTCGGTGCGAGGGAAGGGAAGGGCGATCTCGTCGTCGGCAACCTCATCGGGAGCAACATCTTCAATATCTTCGCGGTCATGGCCATCCCGCGCCTCTTCGGCCCTCTCTCCATCCCCTCCTCCATGCTCGCCTTCGCGCTCCCCTTCCTGGTCGGGGCGAGCCTCCTCTTCTTCGTCATGATGCAGGAGAACAGGCTGACGAAGTGGGAAGGGGGCTTTCTGGTCCTCTTCTATCTCTTCTACCTGGCGAGGCTCTTCGGCCTCGGTTAGGCCCACGCCTCAGCATCCGGCAACCTATTTATACTCATGTCCCCACATCCGCCAAAGGTGATACCCATGGAAAAGAGTCTCCGCTTCATCCCGATCGCATTGCTTGCCCTTGCCGTCGTCCTCATCGCGGGCTGCAGCCAGCCTCCGGCCATCGGCGGCACGAACCGGACAGCCGGCAATCTCACGCTCGCGCAGGGAGAGGCGTCAGGGCTCTCCGGCTTCTCCTCTGCGGCACAGCTCGAGGCCTTCCTCGCCTCCTCAGCGGGCAGCGGCAATGGCCCTGTCTATGCGAACGGCGGCGGCCCTCTCCTCATGCGCGACGCCGTCATGGCCCCTGCCACGGCCGGCGCCTCCGGCACGGCGAAGGAGACCGCGACCTCCTCCGCACCCGACTATTCGCAGACGAACGACCAGGTCACCGGCGTCGACGAGGCGGACAGCATCAAGACCGACGGCACCTATATCTACACCTACACCGGCCCGACCGTCTATATCGTAAAGGCGGTGCCGGGCGAGAACGCGAGCGTCGTATCGAGGATCACCCTTCCCTACCCTGCAGAGGGCCTCTTCATCGCCAACAGCACCCTGGCCGTCTACGGAAACGACTACAACCTCTCAGAGCTCCACGCAGAGGGCATCCGCGTGCAGGACGGCATGACCTATCTGCGGCTCTATGACGTCAGCGACCATGCCGCGCCTGTCCTCACCCATACCTACCTCTTCGAGGGCAATGCCATGGACGCTCGTCTCACCGGCGGCAGGATATACCTCGTCACCCTCACCGCCCCCCAGATGCGTCCGCTCTATCCCACCCCTCTCATCGTAGCGGACAAGGCGGTCAGCTCCGTCCCGGTCGCGGACGTGCGCTACTTCCCCATACCCTACGCCAACCCGCAGTTCGCGACCGTCAACGCCCTCCCTATAGGCGGCGGGAAAGTGGACAGCCAGTCAATCATGGTCGAGAGCGGGACGACGCTCTACATGTCTCCCGACAGCATCTACCTCGCCTCGACCAAGTACATCAACCAATGGGAGATACAGCAGAACCTCACCATAGGCATGGTGACGCCTTCCCTCGATGCGACGGATAAGGCCCTGATCAAGAAGATCGACGCGGTGGACCCGCAGATCCTCTCCAAGGCGGAGAAGCAGCAGAAGGTCCTCTCCATCATCCAGACCTACCTCTCCTATCTCCCAGAGAAGGAGCAGCAGTCCTGGCAGGACAACATCACCGCGGCCGTCACGAAGGAGCTCAAGGGCTACAGGTACGGCGAGTACACCCGGCTCGTGCGGATCGGCGTGGAAGGCGGTCTCTCCGTCGACGCGACAGGCATGATACCAGGCCATCTCAACAACCAGTTCGCCATGGACGAGTGGAACGGGACGCTTCGCGTCGCCACGACCACGAGCGCCCGCTGGTTCCCCTCCGGCGAGCAGACGAACAGCTCGAGCCACGTCTTCACCCTGGGCAAGGATCTCAAGGTAGAGGACCAGCTCGACAACCTCGCCAGCGGCGAGCAGATCTACGCGACCAGGTTCGTCGGGCCCCGGCTCTATATGGTGACCTTCCGCCAGACCGACCCGTTCTTCGTCTTCGATCTCTCGGACCCGCACCATATCGCCAAGCTCGGCGAGCTCAGGATCCCTGGCTTTTCCAGGTATCTGCAGCCCTACGACAACGACACCCTCATCGGCATAGGCCATGCGGCGACGGACACGGGAAGCACCACGGGCCTCAAGATCGCCCTCTACGACATCAGCGATGTCGCCAACCCCAAAGAGCTCGCCTCCTACGTGACGGACGAGCGCTACGCCCAGTCCACGGCGGAGTGGGAGCACAAGGCCTTCCTCTTCTCGAGGGAGAAGCACCTCCTTGTCATCCCGGCCTTCAGCTCCGGCTACGACCGCTCGACCGGCTACCGGGTGGACTACAACGGCGCGATGGTCTTTGCCGTCAACAGGACGGCGATCACGCTGCGCGGCATCGTGGACCACAGCCAGGGACAGCAGAGCTACGGACCCTTGGTGGAAAGGAGCCTCTACATCGGCGACCTGCTCTACACGAAGTCCGCCGACCTGCTGCGCATCAACCGGATCAGCGACCTCGCGGGCGTCAAGAACATCACCCTCGCCCCTGACGTGAAGCCGAAGGTGCCGATCTACTGAAACCTTTTTTTATCATCTTTCTTCCGTTGCCGGGAGGGAAAGATATATTAACGGGCGGCGTCGCCCCGTCGGCCATGCCGGACTACAGGATACATGGGCGGACGGTGAGCGCAGAGGGCGGCTTCGGCCTCTACCGGCCGACAGGCATGGGCATAGGCTTCGTCAGGCTGGACATCCGCCGCCTTGTCGACGAGATGAACGCGATGCCCTATGACGAGGCGGTGCAGCATGTATCCAAGCTCGGCAGCGATGCGATAATCCAGTACACGGGGCCGCACATCCCGTACAACATCTGTTTCCTGCCTGAGGGGATCGCAGGCCCGACGCCCGTGGACGAGGTGAAGGCCGATCTCTACAACACGGCCGTCTTCTGCGGCGACGTCGTCAAGGCGCTCAAAGGGGGATGAATCCTTCGCCGGACCGTATGTTTTTTATATGCACGAGGCACGCAGGGCCCGTAAGATGGACCTGCTCGTCGTACCCTATGAGAATCCAGACCTCGACGGCACCGCATGTGCCATTGCCTATGCCGAGTTCCTGCGTAAGCGCGGGAAGGATGCAGTGGCCGCGATCTTCGGCACGCCCCACAGGGAGGCGATGTTCGTGCTCAGGGAATTCGCCATAGCCGTGCCTGAAGACGGCATGGGGATATCACAGGCTGCACGTCGGATCGCCCTCGTCGATGCGAGCACGCTGCGCGGGCTGCACTCCTCTCTCGATCCCGGGAAGGTCGTCGAGGTCATCGACCACCGGCGGATGCACGATGCGCACGCTTTTCCGAACGCGCGTATCCAGGTGGAATCTGTCGGCGCGGCTGCGACGCTCGTCGCCGAACGCTTCCATGACAGCAACACGTCCATTTCGATGGAGGCCGCCGCCCTCCTCTTCTCGGCGATCGTCTCGAACACGGTGGATTTCAAGGCATCGGTCACGACGGAGAGGGATCGTGCCATGGCGGACTGGCTCAAGAGCCGGTTCGATCTCCCTAAGGGCCACGTCAGGAGGATGTTCGAGGCGAAATCGGCGTTCGCGAAACCGATCAAGCAGATCTTCCTCGACGATTTCGCCGTCTTCGACCTGGGAGGCCGGAGGATAGGCATAGCCCAGCTCGAGATGCTCGGCGTTGATGCGTTCCTGCGCCGGAGCATGCAGGAGATAAAGGATGCCTTGCAGGGATTGAAGGAGGAGCGCGCGTTCGACCATATCTTCCTCACCTGCATAGACACCGGTGAGGCGTTCAACACGTTTGTCGCGATAGACGGGAAGACCGAGGCCCTCCTCGCAGAGGTTCTTGGCGTCTCCTTCGAAAAGGGCGTCGCGAGGCGCAAAGGGATCCTCATGCGTAAGGAGATCGTCCCGATCATGAAAGAGGTCCTGGAGAAGGGCGGCTGATGCTCAGTACTTCCGCACTATCCCGATGGCTTCGGAGAGGCTGCCTATCATCTCGTCCGGTCCTGCTGCCAAGAGCCTTGGCGTCGAGAAGTAGCCGTCCTTTATCCCGACCGTCCTCATCCCGAGCTCTTTCCCGATGGCGATATCCTCGGGCGAGTCCCCGATGACCATCGCCTGCAAAGGATCGTACCCGTGCAGCGAAAGATACTCGCGCAGCCTCCTTATCTTGTTGTTCCCCGATGCCGTGGCGGCGATCTCCACATTCCCGAGCACGGCCGAGAAATACCCTTCGAGCGAGAGCCGCCGCAGCTGGTTTTCGATCGCGTCCTTCATATGGTTGCTCAGGATCACCGCGTCGATGGAATGCAGAGAGAGCCAGGCGAGCGTCTCCCTCGCGCCCTTCCTCGTGCGGGACTTCGCAGCGTTCTCCTCGTAGTTGCTGTAGAACACGTCGGCGTACCCACCGGAGATCATAGCCTCCCTGTCCGCGCCCTGCCTTTCGTAGAAGTCGAGGCTCGGGAAATCGAACTGCTCCTTGTATGCTTCAAGAGAGAGAGGCGTCCCGCCGAACTTCTCTATGACGGCGTTCCCTGCGGCGATGCATCCGGCGCTATCGGCGAGGAGCGTGCCGTTCCAGTCGAAGATGACGAGCTTTATCACAGAGGGGGGTGTGGCAGCAGGCTATATAAGGTTTTCACCGGACAGCAAGCCTTAAAAGCGGGTGTGCTCACCCTTCCCTCATGGCCACGCCAGCGTTCTACAGGATCGCCGAGTACGGCGCAGAGCCGGAGTACTACGCGGCGGACACGCCCGAGGCTTTCGAACGCATGCTCTGGTCCACAGAGAGGCAGCTCGCGCCGGATAGCAGCGTCCTCCGCCAGCGTCTCTACGACTACGGCACCCTCGCGAAGGTGGGCAGGACCGAGGCATCCGCAGCGCTCCACTACGAGGAGTTCATGGCCGGCGGCGAGAAGATGGCAGGGACCTACCTCCTCGGGAAAAAGAAGGAGGAGCTGCTCGAGCCCCTCGACCTGTTCTGAAAGCCGCTAGAAGGCCCCTCCTCCGCCTCCGCCGAAACCGCCGCCGACGCCTCCGAATCCCCCGCCGGAAAAGCCCCCTCCTGCCGGCGCCGATCCAGGGGACGCGCTCGCGTACACGGTCGAGAAGCCCGTGGCGAAGCCCATGCTGCTCGCGACGTAGAGGCCGCTGCCCGCTGCAGACGCTGCAGGCGCCATCGCCTGCATCTGGTCCTCGACGGTCTTGGCCGCGCCGAGCGCTGCCGCGTAGACCAGGCATTCCTCCCAGATCACGATGGACGCCGGGGGATAGCGCTTAAGGAGCGTGAGGTCCGAGAGGTACCTCCGGTACGCCTTTCCCTTCCTGTAGAAGAGCAGCCCGTCCGGCGTGAACCTGCCGAACACCTGGTTATGGACGAAGAGCCCTGCGATGGCCGCTATCCCGGAGACGATGGCGGTCGTACGCAGCAGCGAGAAGTACCTGGCGAGGGTGGGGTCCATCAGGGAGAAGAGTCCGCCGATGAGGAAGGTGATGAACGCGAGCCCCACAACGATGCCGGCGAGCACACGGAAGTATTTCGAGCCGGTATCGTCGAAATAGGTCTTGAGGTCGTACTCCGCCTTGACCTTCTTCGCGAAATCGCGTGTGAACTTCTGCAGCGCATACCGCTCTGTACCCCGCATCCTCTTCGTGAAGTCAGACCACAGCAGCGACCCATCTGCGGCGTACCCCTTGAGGAAATCGTATGCCGCCTGCTCCGATCCGCTCATCGCATCGTCCGGGTTGGACAGGAAGGTCAGGCGCATGTCCTTCTCTGTCTTCTCGCCGAAGAGGAGGGTCTTCCTCGTGACCTTCACCTGCTCGAGCCCGATATGCTTCCTCCGGACGAGATCGAGGACGGTCGCGATGACGGCGTCCTGGTCGCTCTTGCCGGTGTCGCCCATGATGAGCGCGTTCGCGACGGCAGGCTTCACCGCCGGGGGCTCGCGCTCGTACGGCTGGTCGTAGGCGACATCGGGCTCTGTGCCGTAGCGCCGGTAGAGGTAGACGGGCAGCAGGACGACCGCGAGGAAGAAGAGCGCGACGATGACGAGGATGACGGTCCTGGCCGTCCGGAAAGTATGGTCATAGCTGCTGTATGCGGCGAGCACCGATGAGGTGCTCATGCTAGGATCCTTCCACGGCGTGTCGAACGTGCCCTTGGGGAAGAGCGCGGCCACCTCCACGTAGGAGGAGAATCCCGAGGCCTCCAGCGTCAGCGTCCTCCCGCTCTTATGGTAGCTGACGCCCTCGGCAGGGGCGACGAGCACCGGCACGTCCGAGATGTCCCTCGGGAAGGTGATCGTGGCGGAGAGATGCCCGGGCTGCACCGTCCATCCGTCTCCCCACACCTTGTACTGGAAGAGGTCCGTGTCCTGGCCGGCAAGCACGCTGCGGATGACCGTCATGTTGACATGGAACGTCGCCGTGCGGTCGCAGATCTGGCCGAAGTTCGCGTCGAGCTCGTTGCTGCTCCTGCCCACCTGGCAGGAGGGCGTGCACGATCCGGTGAACGCGGTGTACGCCGGCCCGGTGTTCGGGATGCCGACATCCTGCCTCCCCGCCTCGGGGAGCGTGGTCGTCCGGTAGACCCCATGGTAGCAGCCGGAGAAGTCGTACGCGATAGCCTCATGGATTGTGCTCGTGCCGTTCGCATCCACCCCGACGCTCACGTTCGCGTCGGGCAGCGTGTAATGCCTCCCGAAGTGGCCGGAGAGGAAGGAGAACCCGCCGAAGTTGCCGAAGACGTTCATGATCATGAAGATGATGTAGAGTATGCCTACGATATGGAGAAGGACGAAGCCCGCTTTCTGCCCGGATGCCATGTGCCCCTTCCCGGGCTGATGATTATATAAATGTTTCACAAGTGATTAAAGCGGGCGTCGCTCTTTTCATCCTCATGGAGAAGGCGACATTCGGCGCGGGCTGCTTCTGGGGCGTGGAGGCCAGGTTCCTAGACGAGCCTGGCGTGACAGGCACCGAAGTCGGCTACATGGGCGGGAGCCTCGACCATCCCACCTATAAGGATGTCTGCACTGATGCGACCGGCCATGCCGAGGTGGTCCGGGTCGCGTTCGACGGGAAGGTCACCTCCTACCGGAAGCTGCTCAGGCTCTTCTTCTCCATCCACGACCCGACGCAGGTCGACAGGCAGGGCCCTGACATCGGCGCCCAGTACCGCTCCGTGATCTTCTGCCATGACGAAGCGCAGAAGAGAGAGGCAGAGGCCGTCCGCGCAGAGGTCCAGAGGAATTCCAGGAGGCCGATAGCGACCGTCATCCTGCCGGCGAAGGAATTCTGGCGCGCAGAGGAATACCATCAGCGCTACTACGACAAGAGCGGCCGAAAGAGCTGCGGGATCTAGCAGTACACGGGCCGGGGCGGGAACCTTTTGCCGAGCCACTCTATGAGCTTTTCCCTGACGGCGAGGAGATGCTCTTCCTTCCTGTACGTGTGGGCGGCGCCCTTGATCACGAACAGTTCTTTTTCTCCGGGCAGCGCATCGTAGAGCAGCTGCTGGTGCGCGATCGGCGTCCCGGTATCCCTATCGCCCACCATGATGAGGACAGGCATGGAAAGCTTCGAAGCGAGGGGCAGGAGATCGTACCTGAGCCTATCCTCCATATGCGACCATTTCAGACGTTTCTCGACGCCCGGCTTGGACCTGCTCATGCTGACCGAGAACCCCTCCTCCTTCCATCTGGCGAGCTCCCCCTGATCGTACGTCTCAAGGTTCAGCTTCCCAGATACCAGGGGCGACGCCGGGACAAGCCCCTTCACTTTCGAAGGGTTATGCTCGGCGTACAGCGTCACGCTCATGCCCCCGATGCTGTGGCCCCACAGGAAGAACGGCTCCTGGTACCAGGGCTGCGCGCTGGACCATGCGATCGCATCGCAGAGGTCCTCATAGTAGTTGGTCACGGTCGCGTCCTCGTACTTGCCGTCGCTCTCCCCGAGCGTGTTCGTGGTGTCGAACCGGACCGTCGTGATGCCTGCCTCGCGGAAGGCTTCGGCCGCAGCGACCACCTGTGGCTGCTCCTTGAAGCCCCCGAGGCCGTGCATGACGAAGGCGAGCCCCCGCTGCCCCTCCACGGTATCGATCTCCACGGCGACCTGCTGTCCCCGGCGGTTCGTGAGGAAGCGTTTCATCAAAAAAGGAGAGATGACAGTGCTACTTAAAGGTTTCCTGGGGTTTTTTGTTGGAGAGGTAGGATCGGATGAAGGTTGCGCCGTCGCGATGCGCCTGCAGATCAGCCTTGCCGTCCCAATTCGTGTTGAGCATCAGCAGGTCCAGGGCTTCGCGTACATATCCTATCGTGAGGGAGGCAGGGTTCCCATAGCTTGCGGTGAGCGCTGCGCCCCATACGAAATGGATCATCTTATCGTATCCTGTTATCTTGGGATCGCCGTCGTTGAAGCGTCTGATGTACTCCGAGACAAGTCCGGGGAAGACTCTTCTTGCTACACTATCCTCAAGATTCCTTGCCATCCAGAGGATGGTCTGCTGCGGCTCCTCGTCCCCGCCTATATCGTGGAAGAACTGTTCGGGAAAGAACGTATGGGTGTACTGCGGCGAGCTGCTTTTCATGATCGCCTCAGCGATGTTCATGCTCTTCCAATACGGCTGGCAGGACCAGGATTGGATATCCTCTGGCGTGAGCTTTGAGATCCACTTCTTCCTATGCCTGCTCGTCTTCAGCCGCTGGTAATCATCTAAGATGGTTTCGGCCTCAGGGTACGATATAGGATCCTGTTCAAAAAGTACAGGCGCTTGCGCGTCTTTGAAGAGGATCTGGCCGATGAGGTGATTGATGCCCATGATCCGGGATACTTCAAAATTCTATATAAATTTTACTATCTTGTAGTGGTTTCTTTTCTCTGTCAACGGTCATCCAAAATTGGGATGCCCCGGGGACATTTCGTCGCAATATCTCTTATCTTGGCGTTTGGGTGGACCGGAAAAAAAGGGGAACCTTTTTAAGTAAGCGCCCATTAGCCTTTAATGGCAAGATGGCAGCGGAAAAGAGGCGTCTCCAGCCGATAGACTGGGTGTTCTGGGTGGCGATTTCGATCGACCTCCTCTTCGGCGTCCTCGCCCTTATCCTCAACGAGCCCTACATCAACGACTCGGTCTTCGGCGCCGTCCTCCTCGGCATCCTCTACCGCTACCGTAAGACCCTTATCTATTCCGCCACCGGCGCGGCAATCCTCTCCCTCGGCTGGCTCTTCAACATGATGGGCACGATCGGGGCCTACAACTGGTACTGGAACGGTGTCATCGGCTGGGACAAGCTCATCCACATCACGACCGGGATCGGTGCGGCCCTGCTCGCCTACTACTACCTCGAGCACAAGGCGGGCAGGAAGGCCGCGCTCACCACCGTCTCCATCGTGGTGCTGACCATCATCATCGTCGAGGGCCTCAGCGCCTTCAACGAGATAGTAGAGTTCATCGGGACGGCCTTCTTCGGCGCGAAGGTAGGGACGTTCAGCATGTCCAACGGCCTGATCGTCCACGCGAGCACCTTCGACAAGTACGACACGCAGTGGGACATGATCGCGGACGGCGTCGGCTGCTGCCTCGCGCTGTGCGGGCTTTTCATACGGAACCGCTTCTTCCCTGGGAAGCGCAAGAACAGCGCATAGCCTCAGCCGGTTCCCGGCGGGAGTGCCAAGGCGCCTTAGATTGAATGCAGGTTGTGTTTCCTGTATACATGACATGGACGGCACATGCCGGGCTGCATTAATCGACTCTGCAGTCTCCTCTAAACCGCAAAGCTCCTTTCTCTGCATCCTGGGAATGGATTCTTTGTCAATCCGGTCGATCTCGGAGCATCGACGGTTTTTTTCTGTCAGAGCAAGGCAGTAGCACACCTGATCAGAGGGTCAGGCACAGCGCCGCGCTCGCGCCGAGCGCGAGGACGGCGCCGAGGATCTGGTACCAGCGTATCTTCTCTTTGTTGATCAGCAGGCCCAGCGCAAGCGCCACGGCAGGGTAGCTTTCCGTAATCGCCGTGATGATGCTGATCTCGCCGGCGAACGTCGCGTTCGCATAGAAGATCCAGGCGACCGTGTCGACCAGCCCCATCACGAGCAGCAGCCAGAGGTAGCGCCGCCCGTCGGAGAGGAAATGCGAAAAGCCTTTCCTGCGCGAGATCGCTGCCAGGCAGATCGTGGTGAACACCACCCAGGGCACGAACACCGCGAAGAGCGGGCTCGCCGCCTTCGCAGAGGCCGCCGTGAGGAAGTTCACGACACCCATCAGCGCCGCCGCGACCAGCGCCATCAGCACGCCGCGCTCCAGCCTTACCCTCCAGTGCGCGAACGACCGCGTCGCGATGAGGAGCATCCCTGCGAATGCCACGGCGATGATCGTCCATTGCAGTACAGAGAGCCTGTCCGAGAAGAAGACGATGCCCAGGCCGATCGTGACCGGCAGCTCGAGCTCGAGGACCACGTCGACGATGGACAGCTTCCCCTCCTTGAGCGCCTCGAGGTCGAAGAGCGCAGCGACGAACGTGATGATGCCCAGGAGCACCATCATCAGGAGAACAGGGATGTCGGTGAGCAGCCTGAGGTCGCGGAGAGCGAACGGGAGGAGGAGGATGCTGCCGATGATCCCTATATACGTCAGCGCCTCAAGGTCGCCGACCTTCCTTGTCGCGCGCTGGATGAGGAAATCCCCGACGCCCCAGGAAAGCATCGCCGCGAGCGCGAAGACGAGCGTCGACTGCGGTGCCATGCCCCCCTTTCCGGCGAAGGACTATATAATACTTGTGAGAAGGGGGCTTTGCGCGGGCCTGCCCATACGAAGAGGGGAAGCCTATCAGAGGAACCGCCCGACGGCGACGAGGAGGGCGATCACCAGGAGCGCCGCAGGCATCTCGATGGGCTCCTTCCTCCTGACATGCACGCCGATCGCGCCGACCATCGTCGCGACCAGGCCCAGGGCGGCGATAGGCGTCAGCAGCGGCACGATGCCTGTCCACCAGGGCACGACGAGGCCTACGGCGCCGAGCGCTTCCGCAGCACCGATCGCCCTGATCTGCACCGAGGAGAACTCTTTCGCCCAGCCCATCCTCGGGTCTGCGATAAGCTTCCTCCTGCTCCTCGCGATCTTCATGATGCCGGTCATCAGGAAGACGAGAGCGAGCAGTCCCTGCCCGACCCATAGGGCGATGTTGAGCGCGTCGTTCACTGCTGTCTACCCCCTGGGAAAAGGTTGGGGAGCGCTCCTATTTAACGGTTACGTCTGATAGCCCGCAGGGAAGTCGTCGGCGCGGACGTTCGGCTGCAGCGCATCGGTCCCTGCGGGCAGCTCCTGCAGCCTCGAGATGATCAGCTGCCTGACCAGGATCGCCTCGTCCCAGAGGGCGTCGCGCTTCGCCCGGTAGGCCCCCCTGATCAGGCCTCCCATCGCATCGGTGATCCTCCTGTCGTCCTCTTCAGATATCAGGGATGTCGCGTCGCTGATCCATTCGAGCGCCTTCTCAGGCCCGTCGTAGCCCTCGCTCAGCATGTATTCCAGGGCGATCTCAGGCACCTGCATGATGGATGCCGCGATGATCTCCCCTGCCATCCGCCTGACCTTCTCCCGGTAGGCGCCGATGCATGCCTCGAGGGCGTCCGCGGCACCGTAAGGGAGGGAGACGTCGTCGATGTCCCCTCCATCAGGATAGGGGGAGCCGCTGTAGAAGAAAGGGTCGGAATAGTTGAGCCTGTCCGGGAAGGCATGCTTGCGCACGCGGATGATGATCATCTCCCTGACAAGGTTGTCGATGAAGGCATCGTACGGCATCTGTGCGCTCATGCGCTCTCTTATGGGTACTGGAATATATATCTTTGACCTCTATAGCCTATAGAGAAATGGCTTTCCAGGCGCCTTCACAAGATATTTAAGAGAAGAGGTCTTCTCCTGCTGCGGTGATAGCACGATGGAATACAGGAAATTAGGCAACAGCGGACTGCTCGTATCCTCATTATGCCTCGGGACGATGACCTTCGGCTCGGGCTTCTTCAACATCGCAGGCCTCGGCCAGGAGGAGGCGACACCGATGGTGAAAGAGGCTATCGCCGCAGGCATAAACTTCATCGACACGGCGAACGTCTATTCCAGGGGTGAGTCCGAGACCCTGCTGGGGAACGCGCTCAAGAGTCTCAAGGTCCCGCGCACATCCATCGTCATCGCGACGAAGGTGCGCGGCAGGATGGGCGACGGTCCCAACGACACCGGCCTCTCCCGCCACCAGATATACGCTTCCGTCGAGCAGAGCCTGAAAAGGCTGCAGACCGACTACATCGACCTCTACCAGATCCACGGCTTCGACCCCGTGACCCCCCTGGAGGAGACCATGTCGATCCTCAACGACCTGGTCAGGAAAGGCAAGGTCAACTACATCGGCGCCTCGAACCTCGCCGCCTGGCAGCTCGTCAAGGCGAACGCCATAGCGGAGAGGCACGGTTGGGCCCGCTTCGTCACCTATCAGGGCTACTACAGCCTCGCTGGCAGGGACATCGAGAACGAGATTGTCCCCTACTGCCTCGATCAGGGTATGGGCATCCTCCCCTGGAGCCCGCTCGCAGGCGGCTACCTTACCGGCAAGTATCGCGGGAAAGACCCGGAAGGCGCCCGCCTTTCAGGCGAGATGAAAGGATTCCCGCCCGTGCGGCCGGAAGTAGGAGAGAAGGTGCTCGACGCGATGGAGCCGATAGCGAAAAAGCATAAGACCACACTTGCCGCGGTCGCCCTCGCATGGCTGCGCATGCGGCCCGTGGTCAGCTCGGTCATCATCGGTGCGAAGAGGATGGAGCAGTTGAAGGACAACCTCAGGGCTGCTGACCTCACGCTGCATGCGGAGGACCTGAAGGCCCTGGAGGAGGCGAGCGCGACGCCGATGCCCTACCCGCAGTGGATGATCGCGCGTCAGGGCAGGGACCGGAAGTAGATCTTTTTTCCTTTTTTCCCTACGCCGCAGTGTGGTATTGCTCGAGTTTCTTGATGGTGTGGGGGATATCCTCCAGCATTTTCGTGGTATCCTCTATGGCCTTGCCGAGCAGACCCTTCCTCTCTGGAGAACTGTTCCTCATCTCGAGCAGGGAGAGCGCTCGGAGCGTCTCTTCCTCCGTCCTGGCATTGTACAGCTTCTCAAGATTCCCGTCGACATCGAGCACGGACGTGACCGCGTACTTCATCTTCTCCGCCGCCTCCTGCTCTATCTCGTTTCGCTGCACCAGGCCATCGATATAGGCATTGACCTCATTGGCCTTGACCCAGGGTTTCATGACGATATGCTTGACCTTGTCGTAGGCGTCCGGTACACCTACCTTGCGTAGGTAGGTATTGACGGCAGAGGAGGCCACTTTCGGCCCTGACTCGTATATCTCAGCCTCAAGAGATGGTATGTGCGCGACATAGCTGTTAATCTCGTCGTTCAGACGATCTGTCCCGATGATACTGAGCATGATCGGGTGGAAGCCCTCGCGCTTCGTTATCGAGCGCCGCAGATCCCCCTGCTCACGGTATGTCGCGATCATCTTCTTGATGGGCAGCACCATGCTGCTCATGATCTCGACGAGCGCCTCTGCGCCCTCGGCCATGAAGGGATTCGCTTTCTGTGGCATCGCTGAGCTTCCCGATTCTCCTTTCTCTGTCACCTTTGCGAGCACGCCCCTCGACGCGTACAGCCAGGTATCGGTCGCGGCCTTCTGTATCTCCAGTCCGACGTTGACCATCGTATCGAGCATCGTATGGAGGGATGCGTTGTCGCAGTCCTGGTCGTTCCCGCGATCGGTATATGAGAGCCCGAAATGGCCCTCGACGATGCCTTTGTACATGTCGGTGAAGTCGACATCGGGAAAGGCCGCCTTCATATCCACATCCGTTCCGATCGCGCCGCCGATCTTCCCGCTGATCAGCAGCATCCTCTCCCCGAGCAAGGGTGCCGCCGCAAGGCGTATCTGCTCGGCGAGATTCGCATAGATATGACCGAGCGTCGTGAGCTGCGCGTCCTGGCCATGGGTCTCTGCGACCATGCTTGCCGTCCTATATTCTTTTGCCTTCGCTTCAAGCGTCGACAGCAGCTTCCCTATGGATCTGGCCCATTGCCCGAGCGCGCGCGTGTACAGCATCCCATACACGTTCGTGTTGACGTCGGCAGACGTCCGGGCGAAATGGGTGATCCTTCTCATCAGGTCCTCGTCGAGGCCTTTCTGCTGCGCGCGTATCGTCAGCCAGGTATTCGCTGCCACGACATCATGCTTTGTCTTGGATTCGATGGTGCGTATGGCGGCGAAATCCTTCGTCCGGAAATCCCTGTAGATGCTGCGAAGCTTCTCTTTCTCCTCGTCCGTGAAGGGACGCTCGACGAATTTCTCGGTATTGGGCATGCCGGCGACCTTGTCGGCGAGCGCTATGACGTACTCGACACCGAACTCGAGCCTCCCCTTGACCAGCGCCTGCTCCGAGCTTATCTCCCGGAAGGCGTTCACATGCCGCTCGTAGCGCCCGGTGGTGATCTCCTCGGAGTCCCCGCGGTCGATGAGCACGTCGAGCCAGGTCCGTTTCTCCCTCCTCTTTGCGAAGCTCTCGTCGGGCAGTTCCATGGTCTCGTAGAGCTTGGCGA
>JBJKRA010000128.1:0-3525 GCA_046704905.1 Candidatus Woesearchaeota archaeon | reverse complement strand
GCGTTCATCAGGGAAGAGTACCGCAAGCGCGGCTATACCGAGGTCGTGACGCCTCTCCTGTACGACAAGAGCCTGTGGGAGACATCGGGGCACTGGGAGCACTACAAGGAGCACATGTTCCTGCTCTCGAGCGAAGGGAAAGAGTTCTCGCTCAAGCCCATGAACTGCCCGTCGCACTGCCTGATCTACCAGAACGACGCGAAGAGCTACCGGGACCTGCCTCTCCGGATCGCCGACTTCGCCGCGCTGCACCGGAACGAGCTTTCCGGGACATTGACCGGGCTCCTACGCGTGCGCAAGTTCAGCCAGGACGATGCGCACATCTTCTGCACGCCCGAGCAGCTCGAGCAGGAACTCATCGACCTGTTCGCGTTCCTCAAGTTCGTGTACGCCGATACCTTCGCCATGGAGTACCGGGTGGAGCTCTCGACCCGGCCGGAGAAGTTCCTCGGCGAGATCGCGACCTGGGACGAGGCAGAGGCGATGCTCAAGCGGGCCCTCGAGAAGCTTTCGATACCCTATACCATCAACGAGGGGGACGGGGCGTTCTATGGGCCCAAGATCGACATCCATGTGAAAGACGCGATCGGCAGGAGCCACCAGTGCGCGACGATCCAGCTCGACTACCAGCTGCCCCAGCGCTTCGGCCTCACCTATGAGGGAGCTGACGGCAAGAAGCATGTGCCGGTGATGATCCACCGCGCGCTCCTCGGCAGCGTGGAACGCTTCTTCGGTATCCTCATCGAGCACTACGCAGGCAGGTTCCCGCTGTGGCTCGCGCCTGAGCAGGTGCGCATCCTCACGGTGTCCGACGCGTTCAACGATTACGCGAAGAGCGTGCTCGACGCGCTTGCCGCGAAAGGATTCCGCGCGCATCTGGACACGCGCTCGGAGTCGGTGCCGAAGAAGGTGCGCGAGGCGCAGCTCGCGAAGGTGCCTCTCATGGTCACGATCGGTGAGAAAGAGCAGGAGGCAAAGACGCTCGCGCTGCGGACGCTCGACGGGAAGATCACCTTCGGCGTTACGCTTGCTGACCTGCTTTCGAAGATGGAAGAAGCGCGCGAGAAGCGCGCAAACACTTTTTCCCTTTGATTATCCCTTCCCCTTTATCGCCAGCAGCTTCATCTCAAAGACCACGGTCTTTCCGGCCATCTCAGGGTTGAGGTCGAGCGTGACGGATTTCTCGTCGAACGCGACAATGCGCGCGAAGAAGGTTCGGTCCGTCCCGGGCAGCTGCAGGGCGATCCTGTTGCCTATGAATATCCTGGCCTTCGTCTCGACCGCGTCGCGGGGCACGGACTGGACGTACTCCTCTTTGCGTTCGCCGAAGGCGTCCTTGGGCTGGAGCCTCACGGTCTTCTCCTCGCCCGGCTGCATGCCTATGAGCGCCTCCTCGAAGCCCTTGAGGACGCGCTTCTCCCCTATGATGAACGAAAGGGGTCCCTTGTTCTCCGTGCTGTCGAAGAGCTGGCCGCTCTCATAGCGTCCCTTGTATTCGACGGTGACCGCGTCACCCCTTTCCGCTCCCATACTTCGCTTGTCCTTAGGCATTTATTTAAAGATTTCCCTCTCCCTGCATAACCTATATATCCTTCGCAACGTGGAGAACGTGCCATTTCTACGAAGGGAGGCGAAACTCCCTGCATAACCTATATATCCTTCGCAACCTCATCCTCTTCCGATGGAGGATTCTCCGGAGAAGCTGGACCTGCTGCTCTCGTGCTGGATAAGCAAGTGGCATCCGATCACCGGCAAGCCATTCGACGGCTTCTCCACAAGCATTGCCTATATGATCATCAACGCTAGGGCGCAGAGGATCTCGAAAGGCGACGCTGCCCCTGCGGACGTGGCAAAGATATGGGAGTACTACAACCGGCTCAAGGAAAAATACGACGCCATGCCCTGGGACGAAATTGATGTCCTGGACCCTGCGTTCTCCATGCCTGCCACCGTATACAACCTGCTCGACACCTACGAGAAACGCATCGAGGATCTGATCGCTGCGCCGAACAAGGAAAACTATGAGCGCTTTAGCGAGGTGCACGATCTCCTGGGGAGCGACCACTCCTTGCGATCGGAGATCAAGAGCCTCTATCATAGGCTTGAGGAGAAGCTGGACGTCATGCTCTCCTGCTGGCTCGGAAAATGGCATCCGATCACCGGCGAGCGGTTCAGGGACTCTTCGATACAGGTAGTCTACAATGCCGTCAATACGATCTCCTATCTGGTGCTGGAGGGGAGACTGAACCAAAGGCAGATTGACTCCCTGCGTGAGAACTACGCCTCGCTCAAGGAGCGGTACGATGCCCTACCCTGGGACAAGATCGATATCACGGACCCTGCGTTCTCCACGCCCGTCCTCACGTACAACCTGCTCGACGCTTACGGAGATGCCATAGAGAGCCTGATCAGCGAGCAGACCGAAGAGAGCATGCGCCATCTGCTCGGGATACATACGCTCCTGACCGATGCCGAAGTGCCGTTCAAGCGTGAGATTCAGGAACTCTACGAGAAGCTGCAGGACGCAAAAACCATTTAAACGATGTGGGACTCCTCCTGCCCATGCGGAGCGCGACGGCGGACGGGATCATCAGGCGCGTCCAGGCGATGCAGACGCCCTATCCCCTCGAGGTCCTCGGATTCCGGATGACCATCTACCGGAACGTCTATCCGCCTCTGGAGGAGTCCCTCCTCCTCGCCGAGCACCTGCTCTCCCTAGGCTACGGCGTGGAGAAGGGCGAGAAGGTCCTCGACTACGGCTGCGGCTCAGGGCTCCAGAGCCTGGTCGGCGCGCGACGGGGCGCAGGGGTCGTCGCCACGGACAGCAATCCCTATGCTGCCGCATGCACGCGGAGGAATGCCCGCTCCAACGGCCTGTCGGACCGGGTCGAGGTCAGGCTCGGGAAGAACCTGGAGGCGCTGCTGCCGGACGAACGTTTCGATCTCGTCGCCGCGAGCCTGCCGTTCGAGGACGCCAAGCCATCGGGCGAGCTCGAGTACGCCGTCTACGATGAAGGTCTGCAAATGAGAAAGGCCCTGTTCAAAGGGATAGGGGAGCATCTGACAGGGAACGGGAGGATACTCTACACCTATTCTGAGCGCGTCCAAAAAATCATGCCGTTGCAGGAAGCGAACGACGCTTTCGTCTTCAATATAGTCGGACAGCAGAAGGCCGGCGCAGAGACGTACCTCGTCTTCCTGATTACGTCGAAACACTCTTTGGCCTAGCAGGCCAAAACATTTTTAAGCCAAAGCCTTCAGAACGGCAAGGATGACCTCGTTCACCCTCTTCTCGCTCGCCGACGGAGTCGTCGGCGCGGCGCTCCTTCTGCTCCTGCTCTTCCTCATGCCGTACGAGAAGCGCAAGGAGGGCGAGAAGAAGGGGCGCATGGCGTTCTTCGACGTGCTCAAGGGCATCTCAATCGTCGCCATCCTGGCCATCCACGTCTCGGACTTCTTCCCCGGCACGAACCTCTTGCACGAGCTGCTCTGGCCCTTCATCGCGCTCTTCTTCGTGGCGTCGGG
>JBJKRA010000127.1:0-18024 GCA_046704905.1 Candidatus Woesearchaeota archaeon | reverse complement strand
CATATACGTCATAAGCTCCGCAGGTGACAAGGAGCTCCCCCAGGGCGTCATCGTCACGCCATATCCCAATGAGAAATACATCAGTTGCGATTCGGAATTCCAAAGCTGAGCTGGGCTACCAGAAGCTCATCGGCATCCTCCTGGTGCTGCTGATCCTCTTCCTGGTACTCGCCATCATGACGCATGCGGGATCCTTCATGGGCGACCTCCTCCCTAAGATATTCCGCCTCGGGCGCTGAAGCAAAATGAAGCAGAGACTGGTGAACATCATCATCATCACGCTCGTGTTCATCCTACTCCTCGTCGTATTCAGCGGGATGTTCAGCACGACCTTCGCCCTCTTCGCCACGACGACCGGCGCGTACAAGAACTACGGCGAGACGACCGGTTCGGGCGACACGACGCATGCCGCGACCTTCGACACCTTCTTCTCGGGGCTCGACGGTATAGTCGCCTCCCAAGACACCCGCTGCATAGCGCAGGTCTCGCTCCCTTCCGACTTCTCCGGCAAGGAGATACTTTTCACGCAGAGCGGCGGGAAGACCATCGTGACGACAGCCGACACAGGCGCGGTATCGCAGGGCGGGACGGGCGCGCTGGCGCGCACGTACAGCATCCAGCCCTGCGCGGTCTACGGCCAGCCCGCCGTCAAGAACTTCCTGGCCAACGTGAACGATCCGAAGGGCACCTATCGGCAGCCGGAGTTCCAGCTCTACCCGACGATGGCCATAACGGCAGACGACACGATCATGCTCGGCAGCGACAAGGAGACCATGAACGATCTCTACCTCTACAAGCCGGACAAGGACCATATCTGCTTCCTCCCCAACAGCGAGCCCTTCCTCGGGGGCAGCTGCAGCCCGGACAGGGACATCCTGCGCACCGACTGCTTCGATGCCATCACCAAGGCGTATCCCGATTGCAGGGCAGGGACCTCAGCGGCAGGAGGCGGCAATGGGGGAGGCGCAGGTGGGACAGGCACTGGGGGAAGCGGAGGGACAGGCGGCGGCGGGGGTTCCGGCGGAACAGGTGGCGGCACCGGCGGCGGGGAGATCATCGGCGCGAGCTGCGACCTTGCCAACCGGGGGACGGTAGGCAGCATCCCGGCGCTCGTCGCGAAGCTCAAGGAGATGGACATCCCCGCGCTCGGCGATGAGTCGGCCTACCAGGTGATCGCGACGATGCCTCCCTATGGGGGCTTCCCTGCCGGCGAATGGCTCATCCCGCTCATGTACGTCGAGTCCAAGGGGGACCCCTGCGCGGTCTCCCCTACGAAAGCGTACGGCCTCATGCAGTTCACCAAGACAAGTGCGTACGGGGTGGGCACCGTCTCGTACGACTCGGCATCCGGCTCATGGTCGGGCAAGGTCTGCTCGGACAGCTCCTGCACGGTCGACAACAGGGGCGAGCCGCTGAACTCCATACTCGGTGCCTACAAGCTCATCCAGCAGAAGTACCCTACGATTGCAAGCGCAGCTGCCGGCCACGCCACGCAGGAGAACCTGAGGCTCTTCACCATCGCCGCCTACAATGCAGGCGAAGGAGTGATAGGGAACGCCATACGTAACACCCTCTCATCGGGGCTGCAGCTGACCTGGCCGAACGTCCTTGCCAGCATAAACCCGGCGGACATCACCTACACGAGCGACAAGCAGGGCAAGATAAACGAGGTCAATCTGGAGGTCACGCGCTACGAGAGCGCGCTGGCAGCATACGAAGCATCGCAAGGAGGCATCATAACATGAGAAAGGCGCAATCGGATCCCATGAAGTTCATCATCGGCGCGATCATCCTGATAGTCGCCGCGGTCATCATCATGATGATCTACTACGGCTTCTTCAACTCGGCGAACAGGAGCGGCAAGGACCTCATTAACGCGAGCAGCCCGAGCAGCTCGCACTTCGACTGCGACCATGACGGCATACCCGACATCGTGGACCCGTGCATCTGCCCGGACCAGGCCACCTGCGCCTCGGGGAACGCCCAAGCGATAGAGAAGTGCAAAGAGCAGACGATAAAGAACTGCAACAACCAGTAGGGGATGCGATAGGCGACGATGGCAGGGATGCACGGCAGGAAGGGGGAAGAGCCGGTGTTAGGCTCGACCATGGGGCTGGTCCTCGGCCTGCTCATCATAGTCATCGTCATCGTCATCCCCGGCTGCGGCCTCTTCAGGTCGGATCCTACCGTCCCCCTCCAGAATCTCGATGCGGCGGTCCAGGCGACGAACGGCCAATACATCAGCCAGACGGCGACGATCAGCATGGCAGAGGACAGCTATATCGTCGGCTTCGTCAGGCAGCAGAAGTACATGGACGTGGAGCAGAAGGACGGGACCTGGACCTTCGTCAACAGGCCGGGGAACTGCGCCATGGACCAGTCCTGCATCTGCCTGTGCGCAGAGACGGCAAACTCCCTCGATCATACCTCCGCCGGGAGCATCGAGTGCAAGGACGACACCTTCACCTGCCACGACTACGCGGCCGATTTCCCCGACACCATCACCGCCGAGGACTTCTATCCCTCGACGCTCCCCACGGCCCTCGCCAAGATCAAAGGCTTCGAGCATGGCTTCCTCCTCTTCAAGGACTACGACGGCGTCACCATCCCCCAGCCCCTGGTCGTGCGCATCGTGAACATCGACAACGGGGCGAAGAAGCTCATAACCCTCAACCAGGATTACGCGAGCAAGATGCTCACAGGATCGGCCGCGAAGAACCCCTGATGGCAAATGGATGAAGCGACGCTGCGCACCGTCTTCGAGGTCCTCCTCGGGGCGGTCTTCATCGGCACCCTCGTGTACATGGTCAGCGGCAGCTATGCCGTGGACAAGGCGGTGCTCGGCTTCCACGCGATAGACCTCTCCTTCACGCTCTGGGCCGGCATGTCGGTCCCGGGGCAGCTCGCGGTCAAGATGCCGACCGCCTACGACAGCGACATCAGCTACATCATCGACCGCACCAAGCATGTCGTCTATACGAGGATGTCGTTCTGGGGCATCCCCGACGTGACCGAGAACAGCTACGGCTTCGTCGACAACAGCCTGCTCTCCATGCAGCCCACGGCAGCCCAGCGCTTCCAGTTCTCCATATCGCAGGGCAAGGTCATGCCTGGCACCTTCAGCTTCTCGGCGCTGCGCGACTGCGGGACCGTGGAGACGAACGGCTACGTCACCATCGCCCTGCTGCCCTCCCCTGACGCGAAGGCAATGGCCGCCACTCTGCAGCAGGACTCCCTCTCCCAGAAGGTCAGGGTCGCGGACAAGGACACGGCCTCGGCCAGCATCCTCTCCGTCTCCCTCGCGAAAGGGGCGTCTGTCACCATCACGTATCCTGCCGGCGACCCCAGGCTCGCCGCGATCGCCTGCACCCTTGCGGATGATGTCCCGGACGCCTATCCCCTCCCTTCCGCATCCCTTCCGGCAAACCATCTCATTATAGAGCTCCCCGACGATCCTACGACGCTCGCCGCGTTCGCCAGGGGCCTGGGGGCGATATGATGCTGCATAGGCACCTCCTCCACGGCAGGCGCGCCTTCGTCATCACGACCGTCTGGATACTCCTCATCAGCATCCTCTCCCTCTTCCTCATGATGGGCACGCTCTTCTACGCGATCTACAGCTTCTCTACGATCACGAACTACCAGTCGACCTTCCCTGTCTCCTATGAGATGTCGCTCTTCGCGACCGTCGTCAAGAACTGCTTTTCCTACTACGACCCCTACCTCATGCGGACCTCGACCGCCCTGATCGACGAGCATGCCATCAGCGCGAAGAGGCTCGATGCCTGCGCCCCCGGCATGGCGGTGAGCGCCTCCTTCCGCTCGCCCGCCTTCAGCAGGCGTGTCGCGACAGCCTCCTGGCACCAGGACGACATGGTGCTGCGCATGCCGATTGTCCTCTTCAACGCCACGACGCTTGCGCGCACCGCAGGCGAGCTGGACATAGGGATAGACACGGGTGGTGCGCAGTGAACAAGCGCGCCATCGGCGGTGAGGTGCTCGAGCTCTTCGTCGCGATCGTTATAGCGCTCCTCGCCGTCGTCCTCCTCATCTTCACCGCCATAAAGTCCACACAGACAAGGGATGCCATGTTCGCGCTCGACGCGAGCAAGACCGCCGCGAACGAGAACCTCGCGACGCTCCTCAACGAACCCGTAACCGTGGGCAGCCACCAGGTCACCTTCGCCGACGCCCTCATCGCCGACTATTACCGCTACAGGGATGGGGATGCGTCGGCGTTCGCAAATCTCGGCGCGCAGCAGTTCCTCGACCTCGCCTACAGCGGGAAGAAGACCTATCGTTTCGCCGTGACGCTCCAGCAGTCCGGGAAAGAGACCCCCCTCTACAGCATCGTCGGGAGCGGCTTCTCGGGCGATGCCGTCCAGCAGCTCGCGACCATAGCACTGCCGCTCCCCGACGGGACAGGGGATGTCGCGGTCGCGCTCCAGGAATCGGGTGATGGCTCATGAGGGCGCTAGGGAAGAAGGCCTTGATACTCAACTATCTCGTCCTCTTCGGGCTCGTGATAACGCTCGCCATAGCCTTCACCCTGACGGCCGGGAAGCTCTCCTTCAACCACAAGGTGGGCGATCCGGCGAACCGCATCCTCGACCTGCACAGCACGCTCGAGCAGGAGGCGGCCGTCCGCAGCGCCGAGGCCTGGGTCGCCCTGGGCAACATCACCCCGGCGTTCTACGCATCCGGAGGCTTCGTCACGCCCTCCTCCTGCGGCACCGTGGACGGAAGCCAGGCATACCTGCACAAGGGCACCCTATGCTTCCCCGACCTTCCCGGGAACTTCAGCGCATCCGCGACCGAAGCGCTCGACGCCTATCTCAAGGAGCCCTACCGCGCTGCGGTGGTCAACCGCTCGGACACCTTCGTCGTCTACGGGATGCTGCCAAACGTCAGCGTCCTCAACGACTCGCCTGCGAAGCTCAACCTCGACAACGCGAGCCAGGCGTACATACTTTCGGACAACCGCAACGTCCGCGTCCCCGTGACCGTCGAGGCAGGCACCTTCTCCGACATCGAGGCCTTCGTGCGCTCCATCAGGGACTGCCAGGACATCGATTGCGTGAAGAAGGCCCTGGCCGCGTTCAACGCCGCCCAGGCGACGAGGATCAGCGACCAGTGCGACGCGCAGGCGGCCTCCGCGGCTGCCGCCTTCTACGCCTCCTACCAGGCGTGCCAGGACAGCCTCGACGCGGACTGCCGCTGTAACCTGACCGCCCTGCCGGGCTCTCCGCAGGTGATACTGCAGAACCGGACGATCAATGTCTCCGGCACGGTCTATGCGACCTATGTCAACACCTCGCAGACCTATGATGGGAAGGCCTTCGTCTCAGGCGACCGCCTGCAGCTGGCCTTCTCCGCCTCGCCCGTCCTCTCGGTCGACACCCTCTCGGCAGGGAAATGGACATCGCAGAAGCAGCTGCTTTCCTATCCTCTCCAGGCCTACAAGGGCTACGACGACCGGCTCGGCATCCTGACCGCGCCGTCCTCCGCGCCCTACTGCGCGCTCCCCCAGTATCCGGAGATCGAGCTGTGCGCAGAGAGCCATGAGAGCTACCTCTACTTCGATCCTGCGAAGGGAACCTTCGTCGATACGACGCTCCCGATCGATTTCGGCATCCGCCTTCAGGGCGCCCCTCCCGAGGTCAAGGTCGCGATACTCTCCGCAAAGGACAAGCCGGACGAGGAGAACGCCGCGCTTATCACATTCCGTCCCCTCACTGCGGACGGCATCTACGAATACAACATCTATACCTCCGCCCATGCCTTCACCGACACGAAGGACGCGGCCCTCGCGACGACGCTCTTCATCCGCGACAGGTCGGATCAGACCATTACCCTGGATCTTCCCGACGGCGTGACCTCCTATGTCGCGATCGCCCCGATGAACCTCGCCGGCCAGGAGAACACCGAGGTCGACAGCGTGCCCGTGACGCCCATCGACGACGTCGCGCCCGGGCCGGTGAGCGGGCTTTCCACGGACGCTTCTGGAACCTCAGTGTCGGGCAACGAGATGCGGATCGCCTCGAAGGACGGGAGCTTCACCCTCTCCTGGAAGGCGCCGGACATCAACGGCAACGGCGAGCCCCTGACCGATCTCGCAGGCTACTTCCTCTTCACCGGCACCTCGCCGATAGCCACGCTCCCGAAATACACGAAGGAGCAGTGCATCCAGGCGCCCGGCTGCATCTTCTCCGACAAGACGTCCTACGCCTTCTCCGGCATGCCAAAAGACGTCTATGTCAAGGTGGTCGCGATCGACGAGGTCCCCAACTACGACGGCAGCGCAGCGCCAATCCCCCTGCCCTCCACGACGCTTTCCTGGCCGGTGCAGGGCCCTCTCTCCTCCTGCTACGGATGGAGGGACCTCTCAGGCAAGAAGGACTGGCACCAGGGGATAGACATCGCCGTCCCTGCCGGGACGCCTGTGAAGGCCGCCTCCTCCGGCATCGTCTACAGCACCTGCATCAACCCCAAGAACACGATGAACCATCATGCGTCCCAGGTCTGCTCAGGCTTCGGCACGAACATCGTCCTCTACCATCCGCAGCTCAACGTCTACACGCGCTACGACCATCTCTCGCAGCTCTCGGTGGCCAAGGGCCAGTACGTGCGCCAGGGCGATGTCATCGGGCTCTCCGGGAACACCGGCTACTCCGCAGGGCCGCACCTCGACTTCAAGTACTGCGCCAAGCCCTCGTGCACAGACACGCCGGGCGTGTACACCGAGAACCCGCTCTGCTACCTGCCGACGGCAGGCCTGCAGTTCACCGCGGATGCCGCCTCCTGCAAGGATAGCGACGGCACGGCCACCTCGTCCTGCCCGGTCGGATCATGAGCGTCCGATCAGGAACTGGATGAGCGTGCGCGTCCCTAGGGCGGTCGCGCCGCTGATGGTCTCCGGGCAGGGCCGCTCCCTCCATGCGGCGGTGCCTATGTCTATATGCGCCCAGGGGAAGTCGTCGGCGAAGGTCTGGAGGAACAGCCCGCCTATGATCGTGCCCGCCTGCGGATACTCGTTGAGGTTCTTGATGTCGGCGATGTCGCTGTCGAGCGCCTCCCGGTAGTCGGGTTCGAGCGGCAGCTGCCAGACCTTCTCGAAGCCGAGCGCCGCGGCGGCCTTGATCTCGTCCACCAGCCCCTGGTCGTTGCCCATGACAGGCGCGATGTCCGGACCGGTCGCGACGAGCGTCGCGCCGGTGAGCGTCGCTATATCTATGATGGCTTCCGGCCTATATGTGGTCGCGAGCTCGATGCCGTCGGCGAGCACGAGCCTCCCCTCCGCGTCCGTGTGCACGATCTCCACCGTCCTGCCCTTGAACGACCTATAGACATCGTCTATCCTGTACGATGTGCCGGAAGGCATGTTCTCGCACATCGGCGTGATGCCTATCACCGGCCGGTCGAGCCTGAGCATCGCTGCCGCCGCGACGGCGTGGATCACGCTCGCCGCGCCGCTCATGTCCAGCTTCATGTGGCGCATGTAGTTGCCCGGCAGCGTCAGCTTTATCCCGAGCCCCCCGCTGTCGAACGTGATGCCCTTGCCGACGAGCGCTATCGGCCTCTTCGCCGTACTCCTCTTCGGGGTGTAGCGCATCACCATCATCACAGGCTTCTCCTTGCTCCCCTTGCCGACGGCGGTGAGCAGCGGGAACTGTCCCGTCTCCTTGCTCTCGACGGAGAAGCCGTGCCTCTTCGCGAGTCTCCTTGCGTAGCTGAGCATGTAGCTTGGGGTGATGATGTTGGGCGGCATGTTGACCAGGTCGCGCACGGCCATGACGAGCCCTGCGAGCTCTGCCTCCCGTCTCACCGCGGCATCCGCCTTCCTGTCCGTGACGATGACGACCCTGCCGAGGACGCTCTTGGTCTTCTCCTTCTTCATCTCGTAGCGGTACAGCGACAGATGTGCAAGCTGTGCGACCGAGCGGATCTCGTCCTCGTCCGCGGCAGGGATGGCGACGGCCTTCTCCCTCTGCTCGACGGCGCGCAGCAGCGCGGCGACGGCCTTCCTGAATGTCCAGACGGTCCTCTCCTTCTTCTTGCCGAGGCCGAGGTCGTACGTCACCTTCCCGTCCGCCATCCGCTTGTCGACGCTTCCGGTCTTCTCCTCCGTGAACATGACCAGGGGTATCTTTGCGGGCGCCTTTCCTGCCAGTCGTACTTCCATCATATCACCTTTCGCCGGATGTTGGGGCAGCGCTTAATAAAACTTGTGCAGCGGACGGTTTTTTTTTCGGCATGGAGCCTGCCCCATCCTTGCCCCCTGAAGAGAAGGGGCATGGAGAAATAAAAGAAGAAAGGCCCCCTACCGATGGCGGAAAGGGTGGTAGGGAGAATACTTCGGTAGGGGGACCATTCCTGTCAAAAAACATGAACCCGCGCGGGCCGATGTGGGGGGGTGGGGTCGCCCAGGCGCGGAGTCATCCCTTTCCGTTTCTCACTGAGGAGAGGATCACCATGCTCTTGTGTGGTTTCTCTAGCTCCCTCTTCCATTTCAGCCCGATCTCGAGGAGGCCGGCGTGGAAGCGGTCGGAGAGCCGATACACTTTGCGGTACAGGTTGTACTCGATCATGCCCATCGCCTTCATCGGCGTCAGTATCCTGTCGTAGAACTGGCGCTTGTTGTAGCTGAGCTTGACCTTCTTGCCCTTGTAGGCAGGATCGTCCAATGTGGCTATGAGGCTGCCCTCGTGAAGGGCCGTCGCGAACTGCGACATCTGCACCTTGTTGACCTCGCCCTGGTTCGCTTTCAGGTAGTCGATGAGGAGCTTGCCGACGATCATCTGCTGCTTGGTCGCGAATATCGCCTCGAAGATGTCTTCGGGGACATTGAACACATCGACGAGGATGACCATTTAATACATACAGATGTCCAAACCAATATATAAATATTGTTATTCTGTATAGTATATTGTATATTGGGTTACAAAACAGTATATAGAATATTTATAAAGAAAGCTCGCTTTTATCCCCTTATGCTCATCGCCTACATCCCCTACGGGTCGGAAGACGACGCCAGGAAGGCCGCAGAAGCCCTGCTCGACGCGCATCTGATCGCCTGCGCCAACATCCATCCGAGTGCGAGCCTCTACCGCTGGAAGGGAGAGGTCAAGGAGGAAGAGGGGTGGGTGCTCGTGGGGAAGACCATGCCCGAGAGAAAAGAGGCCCTTGCGGCGTTCGTCAAGGAAAGGCATCCTTACGATCTCCCCGCGATCGTCACCTGGGAGGCGGACGCCACCCCCGACTATCTCTCCTGGGTCAGGGAAGAGACCGGCGTATGAGCCTTGTCCTGAACCAGCGCTCCTGGAAATCGACGGCGTCCATGATCTCCTGGTCGGAGAAAGCATCTTCCTTCGCCACGACCAGCTTGTCCTCGTCGTCGTCCTCCCGCGCCATGATCGCGATGCAGACCCCCTCGAACCGTTCTACAGGCTCCGTGACGCCCAGGATATAGGCGTCCTGCGGCTCGCCGTCTCCCCCTTCGGTCCCTTCGATATAGCCGTAGTTGACGGGGTAGAGGAATCCCCACTTCGGATGCCGGCTGCCTAAAGGCCGGTCTACCGTGATAGTGACCTTCTTCCCGAGATAGCCGGCAAGATCAGGACGCGCTTGCATGGTCCTGGTAAGGCCCTTATCCTACATAACCCTTCCGCCGGCAGGTCCCGCCGCTTGCAAAAAATGCCGCACGCCAGTGGCAATTTTTATATACTTGTTGTCCCCTACACTTCTACCATGATAGCGAGTGGCCTGATGTATAATCGTCTGAACGATCTCGCATTAGTCAGGCCGCTATCCAAGTTCGTCATTGGAACGCTGTGTCGCTGAAATCCCTTTTATGCGAAAACGCAAAAACGGGGGGGTTTCGGCGGCACATCGATAGGCATCTTCTTCGCATGGAGCCCATTGGTGCGGCGTTGGAACCCTCCTACTTTTTTCCCGAGACAGAGGTGGATCGAAAATGGAGCAGTGCCTGGTGTGCGAGCAGCCGATCACGAACCCCGTATGTCCGCAGTGCCTTGCTGAGGAGATGAAGGAATGGCTCCGGGACTACAGGCCCGAGGAGACCGGGCTCTTCGACGTGGTCTCGGTCCCCGGTTCCGACGTGCAGTGCATCCGCTGCGGGCAGCCGTTCTCCGTCTGCGCCCACTGCTACGCCCGCGACGTGTCGCTGGGACTGTTCAACCGGCATCCCGACCTGATCCAGCCCTTCCTCGACACCTTCAACTTCGAGATGCGCTAGAGATTTTTTCTTTTCCTGCTTTTCTTCTGTTCTTGATAGGGTATCTGCTTCACAGTGAGCCTCAATCCGTGGAGGCAGTGAGATCCGTTAATGAGGGACAGGAAGAGGGATACCCGTAGGGCATAAACGGCTCCTACGGAGAGGAGGTCTATCGGTTAAGCGAAGAGTTAAGGCCGGAGCCGATGCTCACTCCCCACCAATAAGATTAGAAAAATAGTGTCTCAGTAATAGTACTTCTGCTCCGCCTTCTGCTTCCTGTCCATCTGGCTCTCCGGCTTGTTCGCCCTCGGCCGGTTCGTCTCCTCGTCGCGCCGGAAGGTGATGTTGAGGTCCTTGAGGAAATGGTTCATCCCTTCCTCGAGGCGGAAAGGTCCTTTCGAGACGCCCTCGACCGCCGGCCTGCCGTCGAAGACCAGCAATTTGTCGGACAGGTAGTCGAGGAACAGGAGATCGTGGTCGACCAGGAGTATGCTCCGTCCGGTCTGCTCCGCGTAATCGCGCATGACCTTGGCCGCGATCAGGCGCTGCTCGATATCCAGATACGCGGACGGCTCGTCGAGCAGGTACAGGTCCGCCTTGCGGGAAAGGCACTGCGCGATCGCGACCCGCTGCTTCTGCCCGCCCGATAGGGAAGAGAACGGCTGCTCGAGCAGCGGTTCCAGGTCGAGCGGCCCGATGAGCAGGCTCTTGTAGCTCGTAAGCGCGTCCGAGAGCATGCTCATGACGAGCTCGTCGCTCTCTTCGAGGTACTGGGGCTTGTAGCTGACGGAGAGGTTTTCCGTCTCCACCTTGCCGCTATCCGGCTTGATCTCGCCGGCGAGGATCCGCACGAACGTGGTCTTGCCGATACCGTTCTCGCCGACGATGCCGATCACGTCGCCGCGATGTATCTCCCCGGGCTCAGCCGTGAGCGAGAAGCTGCCCATCCTCTTCGTGAACCGTTCCCATGACAGCAGCGTCTCGCCTTGCTTCTCGATGAACGGCGGTCGCTTCTCGAACGTGATCCTCTTGTCCCTGAAGCGGACGTTCTCCTCCCTTAAGTATCCTGAAAGGTAGACGTTGATCCCCTTCTTCGACGACTTCGGCTGCGACACGACGCCGTACGTGTTCTCCTTCCCGTACGTGATGTGCACCGTGTCCGTCAGGTAGTCCAGCACGATGAGGTCGTGCTCGACGAGCAGCACTGCGCGTTCGTCGTTGACCATCTCCTGCACGAAGCGCGTCATCTTCAGGCGCTGCCTGATGTCGAGGTAGCTCGTCGGCTCGTCCAGGATGTACACGTCCGCCTTCTTCAGGAACGTGGCGGCTATAGCGAGGCGCTGCAGCTCCCCGCCCGAGAGGTCCTTGAGGTTGTGGTCGAGCAGCGGCGAGAGTTCCAACCGTCCGGCCATCTCTTCGAGCCGTCCTTCGTCGTCCACCTTCGAAAGCAGCTCGCGCACCTTGCCTTTGAACTGCTGCGGGATGCCGTCCACGTGCTGGGGCTTGTACGCCACCGTGATCTCCCCGCGGTAGAGCTTCTCGAAATAGCCCTGGCCTTCCGTCCCGCGGAAATAGCCGATGATCTCCTTTTCGCCTACCTCCCCTTCGCGTCCGAGGTTGGGCCGCAGCTGGTCGGCGAGCAGCCTTATCGCCGTGCTCTTGCCGATGCCGTTCCTGCCGATGATGCCGACGACCTTGCCGGAGAGCGGTATCGGCACGTTGTACAATGAGAAGAGGTTCTTGCCGTAGCGGAAGAGCGGGTCGCCAGAGAGCTCTTCAGGGAGATTGATGATCCTGATCGCCTCGGGCGCCGCGTTGACGCAGATCCCGCACCCGATGCACAGGTTCTCCGCGATCTGCAGCTTCTGGCCGTCGAAGTAGATGCACTCCTTTCCCGTCCTGTTGACCGGGCAGAGGCGCTGGATATGGCGCTTCCTGTCCATATCCTTGAGCTTGGTATTATCTACGACAGCGATGCGTGACATGATGCCAAGGAGTCGAGGACCCTTTATATATTTTTGTCCATAGGTTGAGAGGAAAGGGAACAAACCTAGAGTTTTCTCCAAGTTATAAAGGAAGGATACAATCCATTTAAGATATATTATGAAAAAGTTTAAAAACATATTAGATTATAGCTTTTTAATTCATTGTTGTGGGGGTATTGAAATGAGAAGTCTCTCTCTGGTCCTTTTGCCTATATTTTTGTTTGGTTTAATTTTTCTCGCAGGTTGCTCTGCTAACGCCAGTATGAGATTTCAGTGCGCTGATGGCTCATTTGTGGACACTGCAGCTGCATGCTCTTCAGTGCAATGTAAGACCAATTGCCCAGAAACAGACTGTAGCTCATGCCCTCCTAAGATTGAATACCAAACTAAGACTGTTGAAAAACCAGTCATCAAATATCAATGTGCCGATGGATCTACCCAAGATAATCTAAGTGATTGTCCTCAAATCCCTGAAGCAAAGAAAATTTCCCCAGTTAAAGAACTTTCTGGGACAGGCGATAAAGTTACCGATCCGTTTTACCTTGCGGCTGGTTTTGCGAAAGTGACAGGCACATACAAAGGCACAAGTAATTTTATAGTCCACCTTATAGATGAAGATGGCAACGATGACTATCTCTTTAACGAAATTGGAAGTTATACAGGAGAGACCGCAATAACGATAGGGACAGCGGGGAACTATAGATTAGAAGTTCAAGCTCAAGGTTGGAACTCTGTTGGCTCATGGACAGTAAAATTTGAGCAGTAATATTCCAGCAGGCAATTTCCATTAACTAAAAAGTTTATTTCAAATTATTTTTGTCCCCGGAAAGCGTCCATTCCTTCATCGGCACGTGTATCGCGCCGTCCTTGGTGAGCGTGCTCTGGAAAAGCACCATCCGCGACAGGGCCATGGTCTGCGGAAGCGCGACCTTCCTGATGGCCGAGATGATGCGCCCGCCGGGCGCGGCCCGAAATCTCGCCAGGGTGCAGTGCGCGAGGAACCTTCCGGCCTTCGGGGACGCGATGTCCCTTATCGCTCCCAGGACCTCGTCATGGAGCCGGATCGCGTCGGTATCTTCGCGGAACCTGATCGCGAGCGTCTGCGGACGGGCCTTCGGGAACATCGTGAGGGAGAGCCCGCTGAGGGTGACCGCAGAGAACCTCTTAGCCGAGAGCGCCTCCACCATGCCCTTCGCCTGCTCCGATGAGATGTCGGAGAAGAACGCGACGGTCAGGTGGAGCTGGTGCGGCGGTACCGTGCGCAGCCCCGGCACGGTGAGCAGCGCCTCGTGCATGGCGAGGAAGGCATCGTCGGAGAGCGGCAGCGCGAGGAACGCCCTCATGCGTGCCTCCTTGCCGTCTCGGGGAAAAGCTTGGCCTTCTTCTCGGCGAGGAAGATCCCAACGGAGGAGTAGACGATGCTGACCGTGATGACCACGTAGACGATGTTCGAGATGAACGCCGCGTAGGGCAGGCCGGCCCGTATCGCAATCTGGACGATCACCGCCGCGGCAATGCCGCGCGCGAACGTCGTCATGACGATCTGGCGGTCGAAGGCGGGCAGGTCCCTGACGAGGTAGCCGGAGAACCTCCTCCCGAGCAGGAAGAAGGTCGCGATGATCAGCCCGATGAGGAGCGCATAGCTGTCGGTGATGTTGAGCAGCAGCCCCACGTACACGAAAAAGAAGGTCTTGAGGAAGAACGAGATCTGCTCGTAGAAGAACCGCTCCTCCTTGCTGATGACGGCGAGGATCTGGCGTTCGCTCGCCCGCAGGTTCACCGCCCCGACGAGCATGCGCGAGAGGAGCTTGGAGTTCTTGAGCACCAGCCCGAAGAAGAGCGCGGCGATCGCGCCGTTCCCGCCGACGATGTCGGCTATCACGTAGATGAGGATGAGGAAGGCGATCGTCATGATGTAGGACTTCTCCTCCTCGAACACCTCCTTCATGATGTAGATCCAGAGGAACCCGCCGATGATCCCGATGAAGCCGGCGACGGCGAAGAGCTGGATGAGCCGGGTCAGGATCGCCTGGATCGTGAAGGTGTGCAGGTTGATGATCTCGATCATGGTCACGCCGGACGCTATGCAGAGCACGTCGGTCAGCGTGCCCTCCAGCGCCAGGATCGAATAGGTCGTCGCGGTGACCTTGACCCTCTTGAGGACCGGCATCACGAACGAGGAGGATATCCCGCCGAGGATGAACCCGGCGAACAGCGAGATGAGGACCTGGTGGAACACGGCGAAGAAGATGACCGACGCGAGCACGGTCGAGACGAGGAAGTTGAAGAAGGTCAGGCTGATTGCCGAGGGGAAGCCCTTGGCGAAGCTCGCGAGGTCGATGTTGAACGAGCCGTCGAAGATGAGGAACAGGAGCGCGAAGGTCGTGAAGATGGAGGTGAAGGAGCCGAGGGCGTCGAGCGGGACGAGATCAAACACATGGGGTCCGAGTAGGATGCCGAGGATGATCAGCAGCAGCACGTCGGGGACGCCCGTCCTCCTGAACAGGTACTCGGCGAAATAGCCGAAGAACAGGATCAGGCAGATCCCGAAAAAGACGGTGGTGACGTCCATGCCCCTGCTTTTCCGGACGTGAGTTTATATAGTTTTGTGTTCGCTCAGGAGAGGTCTCAGCCCAGGAACCTTCTCCGGTGCGCGGCCTTGAGCACGAATTCCTGGAACTGCCCGTTGCTGCCGCTGCGTAGCGCCTTCGCCGCCTCTTTCGTGAATTTCGCATGCTCCGCATCGGGCGTCGCGGCGAAGAGCCTTGCTGCCTTCCTGATCCGCTTCGCGACCTTCTCCGGGACCAGGGAGAGGTTGTCCTCGTTGTAGTACGAGAGCGCGCTCGCGAGGTCCTTGTCGACGTTCCGGTACGAGGCCCTGACGGCGGAGAGCTTGGCCTGCGAAAGGTGCGAGAGGCCCAGGAGCTCGGGCGGCAGCCCCAATGAATACAACGCCGCGGTGAACTTGATCGCCCTCGGCAATTGGATGCCTCCTGCCTCCCGCGAGTAGCCGAACAGCCCGACGTGGAGCTTGCGCTTCCTCCTGCCGGGGATGTGCCTGCTCGCCTCGTTGACCAGGGGTGCTATCGCCCGTATGGAGTCGATGTATTCCTCATGGATGCCGTCGATGATCCTTTTCGCCGCAGGCTCGTCTATCTCCAGCGCCTCCCCTCTCTGCGTCGCGTTGAGATGGCCTATCGCCTTCCTCACCTCCTCGAGCGGGAAGTCGTACTTGAACGCCGACTGCACGATGAAGGTCTGCACGCTCGGGTACCCTTCGATGAGCTCCTGCACCGTGTCCGGACGCAGGTTCCCGCGGAACGGGGCCGAGCCGCATCCGATGACCGGGAGGATCAGGATGCCCATCCTCTTCTCCAGCCTGTAGAGGCGCTGCAGTCCTATCTTGACCATGAGCGCAGCGGCGACGGATCCGTAGTTGAGCGCCGGATCGCTCCTCGCGAACCACACCCGCTGCAGGTCCTTCACTTCCGCGAAGCGCATGTAGCGCTCCAGCGCCCTGTCGGCGTTGAGGATCGCCTCCTTCGTCTCGAAGAGCGGCGTGACCCTGATCTCTTTCGGGCGGAAAGGCCCGAGCCAGGACGAGACCGGCGCGCTGCCTGCAAGGAGCTTCGTCTGCTCAAGCCCGACGATATGCTTATGATAGTATTCATGGATCAGCATCAGCGGCCGCTCCGACTGGCACATCGGCACGACCACCTCGAACATCGGGGAGACGGCCCTCCCGTAGAAGGCGCTCGCGATGTCCGCGTTCCTCGGCAGCGAGTAGAGCACCTCCAGGAGCACCTTCGCGTCCGATTTCTCGACGTCGGGGTTGGGCACCCGTACCGTCAGGTACTTGTCCTTGCCGAGGACGTGCTCGTGGAAGTATTCGGGGTACTGGGACAGGAGCTTGTGCACGACGTACTGGTCGACCTCTTTCCCTTCCACGTCCCAGAGCTGCTCGTCTATCCCCATGTGCGAGTAGACGTAGAACGCCTCCTTGACCTCGTCCTCCCCGCCCATCACGCTGTTGGACGTGAAGAACGGCAACGTGACGTTGTCCGGGTGCTGGGTCGACATGACCCTCGGTATCCTCTGCGGCAGGCTCATTTCCCGTACCTCCTTGCGAATCTGACGATGCGCCTGCCTGCCTCCGCCAGCGTGGGCAGGTCCTGCGCGTAGCTGATCCTGATATGCTGCTCCGCCCCGAACGCGTCCCCCGGCACCACGGCGACACGCTCCTCCCCGAGCAGTCCCTCCGCGAACGCGTTCGCATCTCTGCCAATCTTCGGGAAGGCGTAGAACGCGCCCTCGGGCTCAGGGCATGCGAACCCTGCGGCCTTCAGCGCGTCCAGGATTATGTCCCTTCGCTTCGCGAACGCCTTGCGCACCTTCTCCTGCTCCGCCTTCGTCGTCTTCAGCGCGCCGAGCGCCATGTGCTGCGCTATCGAGTTCGCGCCGCCGGTCATGTGCCCCTGCAGCGCCGCCATCGCCCTGATGATGCCTTCCGGCGCCGCTGCGTAGCCCAGGCGCAGGCCCGTCATCGAGGCGGACTTGGAGAACGCGTTGATCGTGATCGTACGCTCTCTTATCTTCTTGCCCAGCGACGCGATGGCGACGTGCTTCCTCCCGTACGTGAAGTCCGCATATACCTCGTCGCTGATGATCAAGAGATCGTGCCTCTCCGCGAGAAGCGCGATGGCCTTGAGCTCCTTCTCCGCTGTCACCGCGCCCGTCGGGTTGGCAGGGCTGTTGAGCAGGATCGCCTTCGTCCTCTTCGTGATCCTCTTCTCCAGATCCTCGGCCCCGACATGGAAGCCCTTCGTCGGCACGAGGACGGGCTTCCCGTCCGCGAGCCTGATGAGCTCGAGATAGCTCACCCAGTACGGCACCGGCACGAGCACCTCATCTCCCTTGTTGAGCAGCGTGAGGAATGCGTTCGCGAGGGCCTGCTTCGCGCCTGCCGTGACGATGACCTCCTGTGCGGCGTAATGGAGACGGTAGCGTTCTCCCAGGTGCTTCGCTATCCCTTCGCGCAGCTCCATGATCCCTGCTGCCGGCGTGTAGCGGTTCTTCTGCGCCTCTATCGCCTCTATCCCTGCGCGCTGCACCCTCTTCGCAAGGTCGATGTTGGGCTCGCCTATCCCGAGGTCGATGACCCTCTCCCCCCGGGCATTGATCTCCCTGACCTTCGCAGCGAGCGCCAGCGTCGCGCTCGGGGCTATCCGCCGCGCCCTTTCCGACAGCATGGCACCTGTGCGCGGGAATGCCCTATTTATAGTTTGCCCCGGCGATGCTGGCAAACATGCGAAACGGACGCTCCGCGCTCTCCATATGCCCCTGATGGCTATCCCTTGCCCAGGGCAATGGTCAGGTATTCCATCCCGTCGAGCAGATAGCTCGTGTATGGCAGAAATCCTATCCCTTCAAGCTGCTCTAGGCTTATGTTGAGGACATTCCTCCTCAGCATCGTCTCCTTCATGCGCTCGTCGGCCTCTGCCCAGGTCGCCCTGACCTGTTCTAAGGTCTTCTGGTTCCCGTGGAGGATATCCTCTATGAATGCCAGGTAATCCTCTTCGGGGGTCTTCCTGTAGTTTATCTGATGCAGGGTAAGGCCGCCGTCGGCCAGCACCTCATGCACCTCCTGCATTATCGGATAGGCCTTGTCCTTGGTCACCGAGAAGCTGAGGAAATCGTTGCTGAATATCACGTCGAACGTCTTGTCCGTGAGCCTTGAGAGCTCTTTGGCGTCATCGTATATTATATGCAGCCCTGCCTTTCCTGTCTCGGCCCTGTACGTGTCGT
>JBJKRA010000126.1:0-8507 GCA_046704905.1 Candidatus Woesearchaeota archaeon | reverse complement strand
CCCTCAACAACACGGCAGGCAGCGCCTATCTGGTCTATGAGGTGGATTATGTCGACACGCAGCCACCCCTGACCGAGAAGACGGTGGGCGACCCGAAGGTCGCCGAGCAGAACGAGAGCAGCGATGTGGACTGGTGGGTCAGGCAGGACACGCCGATAACGCTGGACTGCGAGGATGCGCTGCCGCACCCGGTAGGGAACGTGACGCTCTACTACCGCGCCTACCGCGTGAACGACACCGTCCCCGACTTCACGGCGGTCCCGGGTAGCCACGTCACTTTTAACTTCAGCGAGGACTGCAAGCATAGGCTCGACTACTACTGCTCTGACGGCCTCGGCAACAACGAGACGCTGCAGACGGAGATCGACCAGGTAGACACCGCACCGCCCGACATCACCAAGTACATCAGGATAGACGGCGGCGAGCCCCTGTATGAGGGCACCTACGGCGTGCAGAGCGGCACGGAAGTGAAATTCTGCGCCAAGGTGGAGGACTACAAGCAGACAGGCGATCCCGGAGTCGGCGTCTACAAGGTCTACGGCAAGCTCAACGAGCTGGAGGATCCGATGATGACGCTCGACCCGAGCGAGGGCGAGGATGTCTACTGCTTCACCAAGGAGAGCATGGACACCTGCGGCCAATGGGATTACAAGGTCAAGGCCAAGGACCTGCTCTACAACTGGGCGAACTGGACGGACGGCATCAGGATCATCGTCGACGACGTCCCGCCCACGGGAGAGGTCCTCAACCCGCACTCCGGCGGTTACTACCGTGACGGCAAGCCGTTCTGGATCTACGCACCGGCGACAGACTTCGGCGGCTATACCTGCACGCTCGGCGGCTGCGGCGGTCCTGACTGCCCTGCGTCAGGAGTCGACTACTGCGACTTCTACGCGATCGACTACAATTTCGAGGGCATGAACCAGAGCGAGATCAAGAAGTGCTACAAGGACCTCCGGACGTACTTCCAGCAGATCACGGAGGACCCGACGGTGACGTATCTCGGCAGGGTGCCGTATGAGGACGGCGTCTGCAAGGGCGAGGTGACCATACCGGAGGACAGCAACCTGACGGACACGGTCTTCCTCGGCGTGAAATATGTCGACAGGGCCGGCAACGGCAACGGGACGCTGCAGCTCGCGCTCAACCCGTGGATGAGCCCGATCACCATGAACATGGACAACGAAGGGCCCGGCGTCTTCATCACGAACATGGGCAACCTCCCCGGACCGCTGACGACCGATGACCATGTCAACGTCTCCGCGGAGATTGTCGAGTACCTCTCCGGGTTCAAGAGCTGCTGGGCGGACATCTACACCCTCAACGACAGCGACACCGGCTTCGACCTGCAGGGCACCGAGACGGATTTCAACAGGTGCGAGATCAACGATGAGATCCCTGCGGGACTCGCCTCAGGCGACTATACCCTCATGATCAGGGCGACCGACGAGGAGTTCAATATCGGCACCGCGCAGGCCCTGCTGGAGGTGGACAACACGCGGCCGACCATGAGCATCGTCTACCCTGAGAAGGATGCCATCTACGGGACGCTCTTCCCCGTGTCGCTGATGGTCAACGATAGCATGGCAGGCGTCGCGAACGAGACCGTGCTCGTCAGGATCCAGGAGATCCCGACGCTCGGGAACCTCTACTGCGTGTTCGGCGACTGCGAATCGACCGACTGGCTGCCGCTCGCAGAGCAGGCGAACGGCCTCTATGCCGCGACCCTAAACCTATCGGCAGAGGGCATCGACGGTACCGCGCCGCGCTACGTGTTCGACGCAGTGGCCTGCGACAGGCTCTATGTCCCTGAACCGGACACGGAACTCGGGTTCTCGCTCGGGAACTCGCGCACGGACATGCACTGCCGCATGATCAGCAAGCACGGCGCCATCGGGATGGAGAACCGCACGGCATGCGACGACGGGATAGACAACGACCGCGACGGACTGACCGATTATCCCTCAGACTCCGGCTGCAGCAGCGCAGAGGATTCCTCTGAGGCAGATGTCGTTACGGTCTGCGGCAACGAGATCGTCGAGCCGGGGGAGACCTGCGACGACGGCAACACCGAGAGCGGCGACGGCTGCTCCTCGACCTGCCAGCTAGAAGGCAGCGAGACCGTGGCGGAGGGATGAAGATGAGAAGGCTCCTCCTCCTCCTGCTGGTCTTCCTCGCGGCGGCGAATGTCGCGCTGGCCGAGGACTGGCCGGTCTGCATCGATATGATCAGTCCTGACGCCCCCGGCGCGCTCTCGATGAGCGATACGCTCCTGTCCTGGGCACCGTCAGCGGACAGCCCATCCTGCAGCGGCATCGACCACTACCTGATCTACAGAGACAACCTTATCCTAACCAGCACCAAAGGGACGAGCTACACCGACTCGGAAGCTGACAGAGGGACCACCCATACGTATCGTGTCGTGGCCTATGACCTCGCAGGCAACGCAGGGCCAGGCATCGCCGACTCCTTCGTCGTGGGGGGCAGCCCATCCGCCCCTGACAGCGGAAGCTCGGGTGGTTCGGGCGGCGGAAGCGGCGGATCGGGCGCCAGCGGCTATGCCATCCTGACCACGACGACCACGAGCAGCCCCTCTGAGCCAACGACCACCTCGGCCATCCCTAAAGAGGAGCTGAAAGCTGAACCGGAGACCACCACCACGACCCTTTGGGAGGGGGGAGGCACGCTCGGAGCGCCATCAGCAACGGGCCCTCCCTACCAGAGACTGAGAGATGAGGAGCAGGGGCTTCTCAACAGGATTACAGGTGCCGTCGCATCAGGGGTTTCCGATCCGGGCAAGGTGGGCATCGTCGGAGCCATCATGCTCGCGATCATCCTTGCAGGCCTCTACCTGTACTATGTGAAGAGGTTCTGACCCCCTGGCATGAGAAGAGTATGCTCCGTCCGGGATTCGAACCCGGGTCTTTGCCTCGAAAGGGCAAAATGATTGGCCGGACTACACCAACGGAGCGCAGGGCTCCGGTAGAAACTGCGGCTTTTTAAAGGTTCCTATCGCCTTCCTGAGGCGGCCTTTCGCGATAGCGGACGAGCACGCAGGCGGCGAGCAGTCCGAGGGCCATGCCGACAAGGATCGCCCGCAGGAACGAGAGGTCTATGGCCATGCGGGTGCCTGAGCTAGGGAAATAGATGCCGAGGTTGGAGAGCTCGAGGGCGTACTCGGCGTAGAGCAGCGCCGAATGCAGGTCCTCCTTCTGGAGCGCCTTCGCATACTGATAGTAGCTGTAGGCGAGGATAGGGAAGCCGGGCTGCGAGGCTATCCGCTGCCGGATGATAGAGAGCTTGTCCTGCAGGAGGCTTTTCGCCTCGGTCTCGTTCAGGCCGAGGACAGAGATCACGATATCGGTCTCCGCCTTGGCCTTGCTCGCGTCGAGCAGGCAGAGCTCGTAGTCACCCCTGTTCTGGGCCGCGTATGCGGTGTCCAGGGTCGCCTGCACGCCCTGCAGGTCCACGGGATAGAAGACATGGAGGTACTGGGTGCGCTCGTTGACCTCGGCGATCTTGTCGGAGCAGCTCGTCGCGAGCGCGGCATCGCTGATTGCCAGCCTTGGGCCGGTGGCGTTGAAGAAGGTGGTCCACTGCTCCGCCGTCAGGTAGCGCTCGCGCGCATAGACGTAGGCATAGGTGCCGTTCGACTCGTTGAGCACAGTCCTCGCATCCTCGAGGCGCTCTTTGACAATCATCTTCGTCTGCAGGTCGTAGAGGGTCTGGATGGGCCTCGCATCGATCGACGCCTCAGCGCTGTCTATCCTGTCCTGCAGCTCTGCACGGAGCTGCGTGAGGTTTCCCGGCTTGCGGAGAAAGCCGGCGTAGCCGAAGTCGATGCTCGCGCCGAAGCAGAAGCTGGCTGAGGCATAGGGAAGATGCTGTCCGATGTCGCCCTGGGCGTCGATAAGCTTGTGGATGCCGTCTAGGAGGGAGGCCGCAATGAGGCTTTCGTTCGTGGCGTTGCCGGAAGCGTTCTCCTCTGCCGCAAAGGTGCTGTTGAGCCTGGCCAGGATTCTCGTCATGTTGGGCTCGGCACCGATGGAGATGTTCTCTTCAGAGAGCTGCCTGCCTAGCTCGGTGTAGGCGTGGCTGCAGAGCGACTCCGTGATGGCCTGCATCTTCTGCGCATAGACCGGCGAGGGAGTGAGATTTTCCGGAGGAGGAGGGCTGATCCCGAGCGCGTAGGGCAGAGCCTGCTCAATCGTCGAGATCTCGATGACCTTGACGCCGTTCAGCGCGCCGTACTGCTCAGGGGTGAGGCTCGCGTTTCCGATCATGATCGGCCCCTCATACATGGGGATGAGGACGGTCCTTATCCCGGTGCCCTTCGCGGCATCGATCTTCTCCTTGATGCCGCCGACAAGGCCCACCATGCCTCCAGAGTTGATCATGCCGGTGATGCCGACGTCCCTCATCGGGATGCGCTTGAGCGCGGCGATGGTGCCTATGGCCATCGCGGCTCCGGCGCTCGGGCCGCCGAGGGTCTGCGAGCCGCTGGACATGGTGTAGAAGAAGTCGTAGCCTGAGCAGTCCATCCTGAGGTAGCTGCAGGCGTACTCCTTGGCCAGGCGCGTCGAGATGACGGTGTCTATCCTGCTCAGGGGCGAGGTGTCCACGAAAATCCTGCCTGTGCCCGGCCGGACCTCGATCTGGAGATCCACGACCGCGCCGCGCAGGGAGGCCGCCTCCTGTGCAGGCGTGGCATTGTCCGGCGCCTCTCCTGCCACCGCTAGCAGATGGAGCTCGGCAGAGCGCGGTCTGCCGTAGTAGGTGAGGACGGCAGCCGCGGCAAGGAGCAGGATGACCGCGAGGAGCACGACAGTGCAAGGGGCAGACCGCTTCTGTTCCATCGCAGGAGGGGTGGCAGGATCCTTTAAAAAACCATCGCAACAGAGGTCGTTTCGCAAAGGCACTCCTGAGGGGGCTGCAAGGGATATGGCCAGCGATCAGGTGAGCATCAATCTATGCAGGCCCTGCAAGCCCCATGCAGCGGGAACGCCCGGAGGAAGGCCCTACGGGGAGAGCGGTCCAGAAGGGATGCAAGGGACAGGCCGCAGCCGATGCTCACCCCTGCATGAGAAAGGTTTCCTCCAGTCTGCCCCACGAGAAAATTATATAAAGAGGGAACGGCAAGAGGGAAGGGGATGGGAGCGGACAAACGCGCTGAGGTGCTCTTCCTCCTGATCGTGCTCCTCATGCTGCCAGTGCTCTACATCATCCACCAGGCGACAAAAAGCTCCTCGAAGACCGTCGAGTGCATACCAGTGATCTATGTGGATGCAGGCATCCCCGGCGACAGCGTGGCCGACATGGTGCACAACGACACCGCCGTGTGCGGAGCGAAGTGCACGAGCACCTGCCTCGCGCAGATCGGCGAGGACTGCAAAGGGGTATACAAGGCGATCTATTCGAACATCTACGGCGTGTCGTGCATGTGCGAACTCTATCCCGTGGACAAGAAGTACGCGGACCAGTGCATACCGGTAGGGAACGGGACTGCGTAGAAGGGAATCATGCATCATGCTGCTGCATCGCAGCACCATGCAGCTCAGCGTATTTCTGCAGGCCGGAGGTCTCATCAAAACGTTCCAGCTCAGCCATCTTCTGCGCGGCAAGCGTGACGCTCGCATCAGCCTGCCTCAGTTTCGTCTCTGCTTCGGTAAGCTTCTGCAGGAGCGCAGCCTCCTCGGCAGAGAGCTCCTGGCGCTTGATGTCCACCGGTTCTCTCTTGTCCAATGTCTCATGCATGGACTTCACTGCGTCAGCGATCCCCTTTCTCATGGCATCGTTGAGCTGCAGAAGCCAATAGGTCAGCTGATGGAGTTTTTTGCTGCGCTCCTGCAGGTCCACTTCACGCGCCCGAAGCTCCTTGAGTTCGTTCTCCGGGAGCCCGGCCATCTTAAGCTCGGCATCTATGGCCTCCTCCATCCGGGTCTGCTTCCTGAACAGCTTCTCTACAGCCTCATTCGGACTGCCGAACTCCTTAGGGAGACTGAAGCTCTTCAGGTCGATCTTGAGGGCGTTTATCCTGTTCCCTTCCAGGTAGACCTGCTTCTTGTCTGCCACCTCGTTAAGCGGCTTGAAGATCGTCGCAAACCTAGCCTGGAGGTTCCGCAACGCAGCAAGCTCCTTTCTGATGTACTCGTCGGTGAACTTCGCCTCGGAGGAGATGTCTGTCTCGTCTGCAAGGATACGCGAGGCCACTTCAGCGGCCGAAGGCAACTTCTCATCCACCCTTACGCCGAGGATATATGTGTAGTCGAAGGCGACGCTCGCTCCGCCCCTGGGCTTCTTCGTGTTCAGATTCTCGGCGTCCGGCGGCCATCTGCCATCCTTCATATCAGCAGCGTACAGGCCGATATGGTAAGCGCGGGGCTGCGGCTCGAGATGGAGGGGTTCGCCGGTATGCGGATTGAAGAGGGGGACGCGCACATAGACCTTGAGTTCCTTTGCCGTGATCTCTATAGGCTCTCCTGCAGGGACAGGCCTTCCTTCTATCGACAGCTCCGGACGGAACTCATCCACCAAACCGACCAGACGCTTCCTCTCATTCATCGTCTCCTCGCCGGAGCACAACGGGGCAAATCTAACCTTTCTCGACGGTCCCTTGCTCCTCACCGTGAACACGAAGTCCTCATACTGCTTGATATTCTCTGATTTGCCAAGGAACAGGACCCCATCCTTGTTCAGGACGATCCTTCGGACACGGCCTGTCCAGAAGCCGGCAGGGCCATTCACCGTAATCCTGCCTGATCCGCCGCCGCCCTTGCTCACCTCGAACTCACGCTGTGCATGGTTGCCCTTGCCATCTACCAGGTTGAGCAGATAGGTCCCCGGCTCAAGGTTTCCGCTTACCTTCAGGGTAGCGCGCTGGCTGTCACGCACATGATAATCCAGATTGGCAAACAGGACCCGCCAGCGGCGTGTGGAATCGAAAATAGTGCCGTCCTTCACCGTATCGAGAGCTTCGCCTTCGATGAGTACATCGGAGACATCGCCACCGCTGTTGTCGACAGGCTTCCCCCCGTTGATCTGAGTGACAGCTAATGCGCCGCCGCCACCGCCGCCGGCGTTCTTTATCTCGACCGTGCAATCGTTCTTCAGTTCCGTCTCCTCGCCGTCGCGTCTGACCTTGCCGTTCTTATCAACGGCCTCCGCATGTATGACAAGGCGACCGTCCTTCCTGGCATTTTTTAGGTCCAAGTCGAATGTCAACTCGTCATCGATAGGTCTGTCTTCAGGTGGAGTCAGTCCGAAGCCGCTGTCTCCAAAGCTGATCTTGACATGGGTATCATAGGCGCCTTTCGTACCCAAGGCCTTGACCGTTATGCTTATCTTGCTAGGACCGTTCTTCAGATCTGCCTCAGGCGAAGAGGATATCACCTGGAAATCCACCTTCTCAGGCGTGATCTCCATCCGGAAGGTGGCCGGATCGAATTCCATTCCTTTCGCGGGATCTGCTGCCATGGTCTTATGTGTGCGTCAGATGATGGTCCACCATCACAATACCGTAAGGAGGGGCGCCGGCGGGTATCTGCAGGAAGACCGCATATTGGTCATTTGCAGGGTTAATACTGGCCGCAAGGGCAGCAGCATTCGCTCTTAGCCCGATATCGTTCCCTGTAGCGGTATCGACAAGGGCTATGAAATCGTTCGCAGCGCCAGGGACACCGGGAGTAAAGACGTGGCCGGCAGGGAGCGTCGCGGTAATCAGGAAGCGGTCACGCCTATGAGGATGCTGGAGCATACCCGGATGCGTCACGTTCTGGATGAACAGCTGATACGCTGCGCCCCCGCCTCCGCCGCCGACCCTGAAGAGGTGCGCAGCGTTGCCGTGCGCATTGACGAGGACAAGGATATAATCACCTGGCCCAAGTGTGTGGACATCGATCGTCCCGTGATGCTGCGGATCGGCAGCGTTGGGCAGGTAGTGCAGGTTAGCCAATGTGATCTCCAGCACGCCGGCTGCTGTCAGGACCCCTCCCCCGGTCAAGGGATGATGGAGGTGGTCACCGTCCACAACTATCGGAACGGCGGGATTGGGAATAGGAACATTGCCGTTGACGGCATTAATCACCGGTGCGTTGCCGGCCCCAGCACCCGGTCCGATCCTGAAAGGTTGCGGAGCGCTGCGACCGAGCGCATTGACCAGGATGAGATTTTAGTCACCTGGCGGCAAGGTGTGGAAATCAATGGTCCCCCGGTGCTGCCGGTCAGCAGGGTCAGGATGGTAAGGTGTATTCGCAATAACAGCAGCGCCTGCGAGATTCTGTACTTCATTCCCTGTCAAAGGATCAAAATGGTCACCTTCAACAATAACAGGAATTGCGGCAATCAGAATCGGCGCACCAGCATTTATCGAGGTGATTACGGGCCGATTCCCTCCCGGTCCTATCACAGGGAGCTGGAAAGGGAAGTCGTTGTCACCTACACCGACATTCACGCGCTCCGGCTGGATGGCTGCGTATCTGGTCGAGCGGTGCGGCGGCTCGACCCGTATC
>JBJKRA010000125.1:0-5887 GCA_046704905.1 Candidatus Woesearchaeota archaeon | reverse complement strand
GTCGTAGCTGTCCTTGCGCTTCGCCAGCGCGTTCGCCGACCAGACATGGTAATCGGTCGCCCAGTGGCGCGGGTTGAGATAATCGAGCCAGAACTTCTTTGCGTGACTAATGGTCTCGTGCTGCGATTTCCTGCTCATCATGGTGGAGGCGGTAGGAGCAGATATAAACCTTACGCCCAGTCCCCCAGTCCGGCCTGGCGCTCCTTCTCCTTGCCGAAGACCGATTCCACGCGCAGCTTGAGGAGCTCTAGGGACTGCTTGATGTAGGGCGAGACGGAAAATACCTCGGCTAGCTCAATGCTCGGCTCGAGGTACTTGACGATCGAGCCTTCCGAGATGGTGAAGAGGATCTTCCCTCCGCAGGTGCACTTGCCGGCAAGGGGAGGCCTCCTGAACTTCTTGTTGCACTTGACGCAGCGGAACTGCTGCTGCGAGAACTTCCTGAGGTTGCCCATGATGTCCTTGAGGAAATGCTTCTGGATGACGAGGTCCGCCACTATGGTCTCGTCGACGGCACGAATCCTCTTCGCGAGCTCCATCTGGCCTGCGAGCTTCTCCCTCATGCTCGGCAGCGTCTTGTAGGAGGAGACGAGCACTCCCTGGTTTATGCTTGCCGTATCTATGGTGAAGCCCATCCCCTCGTACTGCCCGGGCGTCGAGAGCCTGTCCTTGATCTGCTCGACGGAGACGTCCCAGGGGTTCCTGTACTCGAGCGCCGCCTCGTAGAACTCGACAGGATAGTGGTCGACGATGTCGAGGCCGAGCGCCATGTCGTCCACTTCCCTCGGGTTGATGACCGTCGTGAGGACGAGGGGGCTGTCCATGGTGCGCGACCCCCTCCTGTCGGGGAGATACTGGCGCGAGAAGTTGAGGAAGCCGTCCATGAGGAGCAGGAGGCATGCCTCGTCCCCGTCGCAGTCGCGGCGGAGGGCCGCGTGCCAGAGGGGATGCGCGAAGATCGCCTGGCTCTGCGAGAAGCCTACGATCCTGCCGATCATACCGGCGGAGATGTGGGGTGCGAGGCCAATGAGCGGAGTGCCGATGAGGTCCTCCTTCCTCTTGAAGTTGTGGAAAGGCGCAAGGCCGTAGAACCTCTCGAGCAGCTCGTCGATGAAGCCGGCGACGCGCAGCAGGACGTTCGCTGCGCTCTCGTCGACAAGGTCCTCGTTGCTCGGTATGACGATGTCTTGGGGCTTGAGCTCCAGGATCTGGTCGTCGCGCTCAAGAGGCATGCCATGGCAATCGTCCAGGTATCCGAGCTCCCGCAGGCGCGCCACGGAAGTACCTACCTCCTTTGGCTTGAAGTGAGTCATGGGCAGCTCCGTGAGATCGTAGCGGGTCGTGCCGTCCTTGTTGACGTAGATGTCCCATTTCGCGCGGAGGATCCCTTTGGCAGGGTGCTCGGGGATATGGTCCTTGTTCGATGTCCCGCGCACGCCCTTGACGAGCGGGGGGAGAGGCACGCCGATGCGCCTGGAGACAGTCGTGACCAGCTCCTTCACGTCCACGTCCATCCTCTTGTAGCGCGCGGACTCCTCGTCCGGCTCCTCGCTGAGCTTGCCGAGCCTCTTGCTGTAGTACATGGGCTTCGTGGGATTGTCGCAGATCTCGCAGCGCGAGAAAAGACGTTCGTGAGCGCAGGTGTCGCAGTAGAAGACGGCGAACTCGCCGTCCACCTTCCCCACATCCATCGCCGCCTGGAAGGCCCGCATCCTCCCACCTTCGTCGCCCACCGGGAAGAGCGCCTGGGGGCTGCCGGCGAGCTTCCTCATCTTCGCCTTCTCGGGGCGGCCCATGCGCGCGCCGATGAACGTCCCTGCCTTGTCGCGCAACTTCACGCCGGAGAGTTCGGAGAGGATGGTGAGCACAGGTGGGAGCTCCTCCTTCGCCGTGAGCCTCCGGACATAGGAGGCCACGATCGCGTTGCTCTGGGCGGTGGTCTCAGGCAGGAGCCCGAGCGTGAAGAGGAGGCCGTAGGCAGTGTCGCCGCCTATCACGATGAACTCGTTGTTGACGATGATGTGCTCGAGGCCTATGGCCTCGAGGATGGACTTGCCGCGCTGGTCGCGCTTCATGATGATCTTGACCAGCCGGCCGTCCTTCTCGACGATCTTCGCCGTAGCGAGCCAGTTGTAGAGGTAGAAGAGCTGGTAGTGGTCGATGAGCTTCCAGAAGAAGGTGTACTCAGGATGGAGCGGGACGCCGAGCCTCCTCGCCATCAGGGCAGCGAGCGCTGCAGGGGGGAAGGTATGGTAGGGATCACGCAGCAGTCTCTCGGCCTCTGCAGGCGTGCAGGAAAGGAAGTCCCCGATCTTCTCATAGTCGATCGTGCCGAAGCGGTCGATGACGGCGCGCTCGAACTCCTGCACCCACCACTCAGGGCAGTAGCCAGCAGGGACGAGCTTGTGCCCGTTCTCGCTGAAATCGCCGTAGTTGAAGAGGATGTCGCCCAGGAACAGGATCTGCTCGACGTCCTTTGCCATCTTCTTAGCGTGGTGGAAGTCGCTGAGCCTGAGCACCGAGCCGTCGGTCATGCGCACGATCGGGCCTTCTATGGAGTCGTTCGTGGTGAGCGCCGCACCCTTGCCTGGGCGTTCCACCTTGAGCTGTGTGCCGATCGCTATGAACTGGTCGAGGACGGCCATGGTCGCCGGATGCACGGAGGCTGCTGAGAAACCGCTGACGCGTCCTCTTCCGTAACGGAGGCGAAAGCCTCCGACGGCCATGGGAAGCGCGAGCACAGGACGGCCGGCGACGGCATCCGCAATGAAGGTGTTGTTGGGCTGGAGCTTCGTCTCCTCGCTCTTTACAGGCGCGTGCGCCGCGTGGACCTTGGCCTTGAGGGCGAGGAACTGCTCGAGGAAATCCCAGGAGAGGCCGAACTCCCTGCCCCACTCGGCAAGGCGCTTCCAGAGCTTCGGGGCCTTCTGCGTCAGGCCCTCCGCGGTCACCAGGCAGACGCCGCCGCGTATCTGGTTGGTCTCGATCCGCGGCTGGTCCTTGTAGTTGGAGACCTCTATGCGCTCGGTCGGGTCGCCGCTCACCTCGACGGGGAGATGGGCCACCATGTAGCGGATCTCCTCAGGTGAGGGGAGGTACTGGAGATTGGTCACGCGTTCGTTGTAGTCCTGGATCTCGATGACGAAGCGCTCGATCTCCTTCTCATCCGGGTCGTAGGCGGCAAGGCCCATGACGGTGCGGACATAGTCGGCAAGGATCACGGAGAAGGCTGCCGCGGTCCCTCATGCGCCGCGGATGGGCCCTGCGTAGAGGACGGCAAGGTAGTCCGCGCCGTCCTTGCGCTTCTTGATCCTCGCCTCGATGAAGCCCTCCAGGGGCGCGGCAACGATGCCTGCTGTGTTGTAGGCCATGCCGACGCGTATCCCCACCTCGATCGCCTCGCGACGGTCCTTGAAGGTGCAGAACTTCTGCTTCGCGACCTCCTCGGCTATCTTCAATGCGACACGCCAGTCAAGCGCGCCGTACCTGTCCTCAAGCTCGTTTATCCTCGCCGTCATGCCCGAGCCGACGAGCTGCGGTGCGACGATGGAGATCAGGCCCTCGACACGTTCGGCCATGGTGCGCGCGAGAGGGATGTCGACCCTCGCTTCAGGGTCGTAGCCGCGTCCGCGGGCCTTGGTCGCGACTGCTATGGCGTCGGCCACCTGTTTCTCTATGCTGGCGAAATAATCCTGCATTTCCGGCGACGAGGGGGGGTAGCTTACCATCTTTCAGTTGAAGTTCAATATCCGCACCTGACGGTCGTGGAGGCCCACGGCTATAGCCTTCGCCGGCTGGGGCTTCAGACCGACCTTCCTCTGGTAGTCTGTCTCCTCTATCCAGCAGGAGGCGTTGATGAGGATGACGGAACGGTATGAGGAGACGGTCGTGCGGTGCACGTGGCCGCTGGCGAAGATGTCCGGTACGGGCGAGATGACCAGGTTGTCCTCCTTTCCCGGGACGTAGAGCGTGGAGGTATGCGACGGCGCGAGGTGACGCTTCTGCATGAGGAACTGCATGATCCTGTCCACTCTCTCGAGGCCGCCTGCGGAGCGGATGTCAGCTACGTGCTCGGCATAGTAGGGGAAACTGTAGCCATGGTAGAGCAGCACGACGAACCCCGGGAAGGTCCCGTCCTTGCCGATGCGCACGTAGGAGGGACTGCTGAGGAACTCGATATGGTCCTCGTCGTAGAGCTTCCTGAAGAACATCGGGGAGAGGGGGGGCTGGGGCTCGGAAAGGCGCGCCGCGTCGTGGTTGCCCGGGAGTATGTAGATGCGCCTGTTCTTGGGGAGCGTGAGGACATAGTCCTCGAAGCGGCGGTACTGCTCGTAGATGTCCTTGACCTCGAGGTCGTAGACCTGGTTGGGATAGATGCCGACGCCCTCGACGTTGTCGCCCATGAGGAAGATGTACTCGATCTTCTCTGCCATGCGCCGCTGCGCATCGGTCCCGTACTCACCCCTGATCCAGCGCACCACCTTGTCGAACTGCGGCTCCATGAAGTACTTGGACCCGATGTGGATATCGCCGAGGAAGAGCGCGTAGGACTCCTTCTGCGCCTTCGAGACCTCCTTGACGAGGGGGATGTCGGGGAAGACTAGGGACGTGGCGAATATCACCTCGCCGTTGGAGAAGCCGTTGACACCTACGACCTCGTCGTAGACCACCGCCCGGGCCTGCGAGAAGACGTCGGGCTTTGCCTTGCTGACGATGACGCGGACCGTGCCTGTCGGATCCTCGAGCTCGAGGATGATGTTGCCGTTCTTGGTCTCGCTTATGTCGCTTACCATCCCGACGATCGCGACGCTCTCGCGGTCCTTCTTCCTCGTGACGTTCCTTATGCTCGCCAGGGCCTCGAGCTCGCTCCTGTGGACGAGCATCTGCTTGATCCTGCTGTAGCGGTCGCTGAAGTAGTCCACGAAATCCTTGACCTCCTTCTTCGTGGGTTCGGGATTGTGGTTGAGGAGTATCTCGGAGGGTGGAAGAGGGCGTGAGGGCCGGAGCGGGGCTGCAGACGCCTTCCTCACCCCCTCTTGATGGGGGGTCTTCCTGCCAGGAGACGGCGAGCGGGGGGCGAGCGGGGTGTGCAAGGCGGCCTTCGCCTCCTTGGGAGCTGGCACGAGAGGCGCGGCCACCTCGCTCCTGCACTCGTCGAGCACGGAGAGGATTGCTGTGCGCACATCCCTGTTGAGGGATACCGCCTGACGGTCGAGATACTCGTCTATCGTCACCTGGTCCCGGCCGAGGAGGTCGAGCAGCTCAGGAGTCATGAGGATGCCCTGCTGCATGAGCTTCCTCACGACCTGCTGTTGGAGTTCTGCGGAGACCATCTCGCGGACCTTCCTCAGATGCTGAGCTTCTCGAGCAGGACCTTCTTGACGCGGGCTGCCGTCTGTGGGGTGAGGCCCTGCGTGATCTCCTTGGTGCGTCCGTACCTGCCCTTGGAGATTACCTTCGCGTTGACCAGGCCGAGCATGTCGAGCTCCGCTATCACGTCGGAGACCCTGCGCTGTGTGAGGGGACGAAGGCCTATCCTCTGGCAGAGGGCAGCCTTGTAGTGCTCGTAGACGTCGCCTGTGAAGAGACGCTCGCCGTGCTTGGTCTCGAGCATGGTGAGGATGGAATAGAGGAGGGCAAGGTACTGCCTCGGCTGGCTCTCGATGATGTCGACGGCCCTGTCCTTTTCGATTTTCTCCTCGGCCTTGTCAATGTGGGTGATATCCACGACAGGGGAGTCCTCGCGTTCCGCGACCTCGCCTGCCACGCGCAGGAGCTCGAGAGCCCTTCGCGCATCCCCATGGTCGCGGGGGGGGGTGGCCGCCCCCTTATCGCTTTACGCCCGGGTTCTGCACCCCCCCGTGCAGGGGCATGCCCCCCCCTCCCC
>JBJKRA010000124.1:0-4972 GCA_046704905.1 Candidatus Woesearchaeota archaeon | reverse complement strand
CGAGCAGGGGGAGCATTCTCCTGACCTGCCCCTCCTTCTCCTGGAGCTCCCGCTTCTCTTCCTCTATCAGGTCGAGAAGCTTTCCTCCGGGGAGAGACCGGTAGCGCCTCCTGCCCTCTTCCACCGTCACGCTGACCAGCCCCTTCTTCTGCAGGCGGTCGAGGATCTGATAGGCCTTTGAAGCAGAGACGCCGGATGCGCTGATGATCGGGCCGGTGCTCGCCGCGCCGAGCGGCAGGAGGGCCAGATACACCTTCACCTCGCCTTCGGTGAGGCCGAGAGCCTGCAGGACGCCGGTCAGGTCTTCCATCCTGCTCATGACGGTGGAGGTGGTATTTATACTTTTACCCCCTATGGGGGAAATAATCATTAAATATTAATTCGTCAACTGTAACCACTAAAAGGTGATAATCATGGTACAAGCAAACCAACATCCAATCTACGACCTCTACCTGACCGACGCGTTCGGTACGGTTACGGACAAGAAGGAGGCCGACTCTGTGAAAAGCTACGCTGTCGCGCATGCCAGCGAGCTTGAGGAGGAGCTGGGCCTTGTCGACATCCCCGGCATCTTCGAGCGCGGCGAGGCGGCTCGGAACAGCCCTGAGGGCAAGAAGCATCCTGACTTTATCACGTACATCTCTGCCTATGACCAGGTCACCCCTCTCGCCTACGACGGCGGCATGATCATGCCTGCGTACGAGGACACGGCAAGGGGCCTTTCGCTCCTGGACGATGTTGGGGCGCGCGTGCAGGTGTTCAGCTCTAGCGCGGCATCCACGATAAAAAAAGGCTTCGCTTCAGCCGGTCTCGACCGCTATATCGAGCAGTACCATGACGGGGAGCTCGGCGGCAAGCAGGACGTGGCGAGCTATCAGAAGATCGCCGAGCTCGCAGGGCTGGATCCTGCGCTCATCTGCTATCTTACGGACGATGCGCGCGAGGCTTCTGCCGCCGCGAAGGCAGGTTACGGCAAGGTCTTCTTCCTCGACAGGAAGGGCGGCGCACCGGTCTCAAAGGAGTATGAGGTCACGACCGACTATCTTGCAGCGGTCGAGAGCACGCTCAAGGCGCTTCCGCCAGAGGGAAAGGTTGAAATAGAGCAGCAGGCGTAGACGATATGATGGATCCGAAAGACATGGTCAAGGGCTATTCGTGGAAGCCATGGCTCGAGCGTCCGTTCGGCGCGTTCATGCTCTCGCTGTTCGAAGGCTCGACCTCAGAAGAGGCACATGGGGTCTTCGGGCTCGAGGTGTCCTTGCCGCTGGTCTTTTTCCAGTGGGGGAAGTGGTACCAGAGCGAGGAGGTCAACCTCGCCTACGCAAAGGAACTCGAGCGGATTGATGCGTTGCCCAAGATCTTTTCTCTCTCTGAGCAGCTTGAGCGATTCCGGGTTTCTGCCTTGGCTGAGATACCTGCGCTTTCTGGTACTCTTCCGTCGCGTCTTTCCCGTTTCCATGAGCTGCTGCTGCCTTTCGCGACGGCAATCTGGTTCACGCATGGGCTGGAAGACGCGTTTCGCCTGCGGCTTTCCCGCGAGGGAGTACGCTACGAAGAGGTCGCGCCTTACCTTATACCCTCCAGAAAAACGTCGACCGTTCTTATGGAAGAGGAGCTCGCTTCCGGCCTTTCCCCTGCGGAGGCCGCTTCCCGTTACGGCTGGCTTCGCTTACGTAACGCCTTTTCCGATTTCTACACCGAGGAGGATATGCGGGTATTGATCCCTGACAAGAAAAAAGAGCCTCTCACTTTACCGTCTCCTCCCGCTGCGCACGCAGATCTCGTCCGGATAGGGAGAGAGCTTGTCTATTTCCGGACGGCACGCACCGACGGTTTCTATCAGCTGCTCTCTGTCGCACGCTCGCTCCTTATGGAGGCTGCGTCTGCTGCGGGTTGCGCTTTCCTTGAGCTCGCCCATTATCCTCTTGGCACGCTCATCGATGGGAGCTACGAAAAAGTTCCTTCCCCGCTCTCGTTCGCGATGACGCCTGAGGCGCTTTCCTTTTCCACTCGGCCGCTCGTCCCTCTCTCTTCTGTCGATGCCGATGAGGTACACGGTCAGGTGTCTTTTCGCGGTAAGGTGCGCGGCAGGGTTAAGGTCGTGCGCTTCGCAGAAGAGACCTCTAAGGTTGAAGAAGGCGATATCCTCGTCGCGCAGATGACCTTCCCCGGCTATCTCCCCGCTATGAGGAAGGCCGCAGCGTTCGTGACGGACGAGGGCGGGATAACATGCCACGCTTCCATCATCGCGCGGGAGATGAAAAAGCCTTGTATTGTCGGGACAGAGATCGCTACGCAGGTGTTCTCCGACGGGGATCTCGTCCTCGTGGACGCGGAGAAGGGGATCGTCAGGAAGGTAGTGTAGTTCTCCCGAAAACCTTATATGATGGACTGTACTCATCCTCCCTATGCCAACGTTCAGGCTCCTGCTCTTCGACCTCTCGGGCGTGTGCTTCAACAATGAGAACCGCCTGTTCGCCGCGTGGTACGCGAAGGAATTTTCGTACTCCCCTGATGAGGTCTGGAAAGCATACCTTTCGCACATCGTCGAGCCGGAGCGCGGGAGAATGGAACTGAAAGAGTTCTTCTCCCGCTTCAAGGAGAAATTCCCTTCGCCGCTGTCCGCCGACGAGTTCATAGCGAAGGCGATGGGCATGAAGAAAGGCGATGACGCGATGCTCTCCCTTATCGCGAGCCTCCATAAGCAGTACCGCACCGGCTACCTGACGAACACGAACCGGACGTTTTCCGAGGCGCTCGGGAGCCTGTACGATCTTACGCAGTATTTCTACGGCGGCCTCGCTTCGTATCAGGTAGGAGAACGGAAACCCCACCAGAAAGGCTTTGAGATGCTCCTCTCGAAGTTCTCTGTCGCGCCCGCACAGACCGTGTTCATCGACGACTCGGAGAAGAACCTTACGACGCCTAGAGAGATGGGGATCGCGACCATCCATTTCACCGGGATCGAGGCGTTCAGGGAGAGGTTGGCCGCGCTCGGAATCAGCCCTGGCCACTGAAGATAGCATATATTTTTTATATTTCTCATGCATTCCCTACCCCATGTTCCATGAGACCCTCAGGTATGATCTGACCCCTGCGATGCAGGTTGATAAGACTAAGGTGTACAATAAGGAAGATATGGAAAGGATTCTTGAGATCTATGAGGAATTAGGGGCATACATCAAGGGGTCCTATCCTCCGCTCTATGATTCCAATGAGCGTCTCTACGGCATATGGTTCTTTCATCTGGTGAACAGGGACACAACGATCACCATGAAGAAGGAGACTGAGCAGCGGGATATCGGCCTGGAATTGCCGGTAGGCATAAAGGTGGATGTTGTCTCAAGTAATGATCTCAGCGCGATAGTGAATGATCTTTCCGCGAAGATACCCGAGCTGAAGATAGAAGAGCCTTGAGAGGCGCGTGATCAGAGCGTCGTGATGGGCCTGGCCTGGAGTATCCAGAGCTTCCTCTTCTTGTCGAGGGCGAACTCGATGTCCTGGGGTTTTTTGTAGTGGGCCTCGAGCTCTTTTCCGGTCGCCGCTATCTGGGCGAGCAGCTCCTTTGGGAAGGGGAAGTGCTCGTACTCCTGGTTGATCGCGCTGTCCTCCCGCTTGAGGAAGTAGGTGTTCGGCGTGACCTGGCCCGAGACCAGCTGCTCGCCTAGTCCCTCCACCACCTCTATGAGGACATCCTTCTTGTTGACCGGGTCGACGGTGAACATGACCCCTGCGTAGAGCGGGTCGACCATGACCTGGATGACGACGGAGATGAGGACGTCCCTGTGGCTGAATCTGTTCGTGACGCGGTAGTAGATGGCCCTCGCCGTGAACAATGAGGCCCAGCATTTCCTGACGGATTCGATGACCTTGCTGTTCCCTTCTATGTTGAGGTACGTGTCCTGCTGGCCTGCGAAGGATGCGCTCGGCAGGTCCTCTGCCGTCGCCGAGGAGCGGACAGCCACTTTCATGCCGTCCAATTTGCTGTAGGCTTCCAATATCTCGTCCTGCATGACCTTCGGCATGGGCCTTGCGAGAATCAGCTCCCTGATGGCCTTGGCGACCTTCTCCAGCTCCTTCGTGTCCTCGACATCCAGGGCGTCGAGCATGGCGTTTATCTTTTCCGCGATGCCTGTCTCTTCGAGGAACGAAGCGTACATATCGACGCTTACGCAGAACCCGGGCGGGACAGGGACAATCTTGCTGACCTCGCCGAGGTTCGCGCCCTTGCCGCCTACTTTCGGGATATCGTCCTTTCCGAGCTCCTTGAACCAGAGGATGCGTTTGCCCTTTGCCATGGGGGTGCCTATTGCCTCGCGCTATAAAAAGATTTCTTCTTCTTTCCCTGTCTCATCCGCTCTTCTTCTCTCTTTGGTGGTTACAATGTTTTAAATGGCGGAAGGGGGAATACTCTTCCCATGAACGATATCATCATCGGACGGAGCGCCGAGGACCGCGAGAAGTACGGGCTACGCGGGACCATACTCCTCGGCAAGCACTTCATCACGATGGGAAAGACCACTACGCTCTCTAATGAGATCTACCTGGATGTCGCAGGGGCGCATGTGGTGTTCATCTGCGGGAAAAGGGGCGGAGGGAAGTGCCTTACCGGAGATACGCTTATCACGCTCGCTGACGGCACTGTCCGACGCATCGACCAGCTCAAGGAGCATGAGAATCTCCTAGCTCTGCAGCCGGACCTCAAGATCCGTGAGTCTGCAAGCGACGGTTTCTATGAGCGCATGGTCGACCGGACCTATCTTGTCACGCTGCGTACGGGCCGTCAGGTGCGGCTCACTCCTGAACATCCCTTGCTGACTATCGTCGGCTGGCAGCCTGCCGAGATGCTCTCTATCGGTTCGCGTATAGCGACACCCCGCCTAAGCCCTGCTTTCGGGCGTGATGATCTTCCTTCAGCGCATGTCAAGCTTATCGCTTATCTTCTTGCGGAGGGCCATCTTGGGAACAGGAA
>JBJKRA010000123.1:0-29762 GCA_046704905.1 Candidatus Woesearchaeota archaeon | reverse complement strand
GAAGGGTGGAGCGAGCTCGCGACGTGGGAAGAAAGACGCAAAGAAGAGCGTGAGGCGATCCTCAGCCAACATCATATCAGCGTAAAGACCAGACGCGTGCTCGATCTCTTCAGCGCGATGAGCGACTGGCGCGACGAGAGGAAGGCGCTCATGATGCGGATGAACGCGAGCGCCGGGGACCTGCTCAGGGAGCTCTCGAAAAGGACCGGCGTCCCCTACGCGCACCTGCTCTTCCTCGATCCCTTCTCCTTGACCTCGATGGCGATAGACGCCGAAGAGCTCTCGCGGAGAGCAGACCGCTGTCTCTTCTATAAGGAGGGGGAAAGGGTCGTCTACCTCACCGGAAAGGAGGCCGAAGAGCTCCATCGGAGGTTCTCGACCGGCGTGCTCGAGAAGGGCCTGTGCGCGCACCCCGGGAAAGTCAAGGGCATAGTCAAGGTCATCATGACGAAGGAGGACTTCTCCAAGATGCAGGAGGGCGACATCCTCGTCACCGCGATGACGAGGCCGGAGTTCGTCCCCCTGCTGAAGAAAGCAAGAGCCATCGTGACCGATGAAGGCGGGATCACCTCACACGCGGCGATCGTCGCCCGGGAACTGAGGATCCCGTGCGTCATCGGCACGCAGCACGCGACGACCGTGCTCAGGGACGGCGACGAGATAGAGGTGGACGCGGAGAAGGGCGAGGTCAGGGTAATCCGCAAGGCTTAAAAACCACTGCCCTCTCAGATGCCGCATGTTCACCTTCGACACCCTCCCAGACATCATCATCGTCTCCTGCTGGGCGGTCTTCATCCTGTACTGGTTCGTCTCTGGCCTCTTCGTCAAGAAGTCCGTTACGAAACGCGGCCACTCGGAGATCGTGCTACGGATCGTGTCCATCCTCCTCGTGATCATCTATATCAGGCTCAGCAAGTCGGGCGCCCTCCCGTTCCCTTCCCTGCTCCAAAGCCTCTTCTCCTTCCCCATCACCGGTGCGGTCCTGACCGTCGCCGGGGTGGCCGTGGCGGTCTATGCGAGATATGCTCTAGGACGGAACTGGAGCGGCTATGTGACGTACAAGCAGGACCAGGAGCTCGTGACGAGCGGGCCGTACCGCTATGTCCGGCATCCAATCTATACCGGCATGACGTCGATGGCTCTCGGGGCGATCCTCGCCTTCGGATCGGTGCTCGTCTTCCTTATCTTTTCGGTCTATGCGACCGTGCTGCTGCTGCGGATGGGCAAGGAGGAGGCGATCATGACCAGGCTCTTCCCGAAGGAGTACCCGGCGTACATGAAGAGGACGAAACGCCTCATCCCTTTCCTGTACTGACCGTAATGTTCTTATAGGATGCGCGACTCTACAGGGGGATGGTCGATCCGCGCCTGACCCTCAGGGGCGAACGCGTCTGCCTCCGCTCCTTGCGTCTCTCCGACGTCCCGGAGATGGTGGATTGCCTGAACAAGGAGGAGATCTCGCGCTGGACGCTGCACATCCCCTTCCCCTATACCGAGGAGGCCGCCAGGTCGTTCATACAGAAGAAGGCGCGGGAGCGCAGGAAGCGGACATCGTTCTGCTTCGCGGTCGTGCCGACGGATGGGAAAAGGATGGTCGGCGTCGCTGACCTCTTCGCCATAGACCCCTCGAACCTCTCCGGCGAGATCGGCTACTGGCTCGCCATGGACCGCTGGAACCAGGGGCTCATGACCGGGGCGGTCGCGCTCCTCGTGGCGTTCAGCTTCAGGGAGCTGCAGCTGCACAAGCTCAATGCGAAGCTCTTCGCAGAGAATGCGGCGTCGGCCAGGGTGCTGGAGAAGAACGGTTTCTTATTGGAAGGAAGGTTCGTCAGGCAGCGTTTCCGGTACGGGGACTGGCACGACGTGCTGCACTACGGGCTCATGGCGCCCGGCAAGGATTAGAGGTCCTTCCTGTACTGCTCGCTCTTGATATAATTCTTGAGGATGGCTGTCGCCTCATCCTCGCCTTCCAGGTATCGTGATATCAGGAGGTCCTGATCGTCCAGCGGAGTGAACTCACGCCTGAGGACCTTGTCTGCAAGGCCGAGGTTCCTTGCGATCTGGCGCGCGAGCATCCCGTCCGTCGCCCCGTTGCCGATGGTCTCGACCACCGTCACCTTCCTTCCTGCGAGCGTCGTGTGCAGCCTGACCGGTATCCCGGAAAAGAAACGCTCATCGTTCCCCCAGGGGACCGCGCTTCCGACGACGAGGGTGTAGTCGTCGGTGCCGTCGGCGAGGAAGAAACCGACCGTGTCGGTGACCGGCCGGTAGGAGCTGCTCCACATGATCCGCCTGCCCATCCTGTCGTCGCCGTATCTGGTGACCATGTACTCCATGCGGGTCAGGTGGGGGATCAGGGTCCGGTCGTCCCGGCTATCGATCAGTATGACCAGGTCGCGGTTGCGGTCGCCGTTGGGGGAGAGCCCGCGGTTGCCTGTCTTGTCCCTGTAGGAGTTGATCATCCCATACTCCGCCTTCTCCGTGTAGATGGCCGAAGGGCCGGGAGCCTCCTTTGCCGCGCCCGTGCGGATGGCGTCGATGTAGGCCCAGAACCCGCTCTTCTCATTGACATTCCAGGCTGTGAATATCTCTTTAAGATCCTCGGCGATCTTTTTCCTGGCCGCATTGTCGAGATTATCGAGCTCATCCTCGACCAGACGATATGCGTCATGCACCCAATGCTTGAATGCCCTGGTGCCCATACCTTCCTCGGGGAGGGCGAGCTTATGCGCCTTGAGCAGCGTCTCGAGATCCATGGGAAGAGGTAAGCCGCCGCCTCTTTTAAAGGTTCTGCCGGTTACTCTTCTGAAGTGGTCTTCCCCAGGGGAAAGGCTTTAAAAGAGGCTCTGCCTCCCGGAGCGAAAGACTACGCCCCTGTAGTTTAGCTTGGATAAAATGGGGCCCTCCGGAGGCTTCGCCCCGGGTTCGAATCCCGGCAGGGGCATGCTCCTTTTTCAGCGAACAATTAATAAACCACTGCTGTCCTAGCCCGAACCATGGCGGTGCAATGGAAGTGGGAGTTCCAGCGCAACATGGACCTCCTCCGGATCCATGCCTTCGCCACGGGCTGGCTGTGCGTGCACCATGTCACGGGCGTGAGCAGGCAGGGCAGGCTCGACTTCTACGTGGACGGGGAGGAGATGTCGAGGCTCTCCCTTTCGTATCTTTCGAAGGCGAAGCGGTCGAAGGCGTTCGCGCGCAAGCTCGGGGAGGATGCGCAGCGCAGGTGCGGCGCCCTCATGCGGTTCGCGGATTCGCTGGAGGGCAAGGACCTGCAGAAGCTTACGGACGCCGCGCTCTACCGCCTGTATGCACGGTATGTCCGGATGCACCTGGCGGCGGCGGCCTTCGCTCCGTTCATCAGGATCATCATCCATGAGGCCGTGCCGTATCTGGAGGGGATACTCAAAAGGAAGACGAAGGACTACGAGAAGGCGCTGCGCGTGCTGACCTCGACGCCGGAGGAGAGCTTCTTCGGCGAGGAGGAGCGCATGTTCTACCGGCTCGCGCTCTCCGTCGCCGGGAATCCCTTCTCTGAGGAGGCGCTCAAGAAAATCCGGGCACACCAGGAGAGATTCTCCTGGATACCCTGCAGCTACTACGACGAGGAGCCCTACGACCTCGAGCACTACCTGCACCGGCTTCGCAAGGTCGTCGAGGATCCGGCGCGGGCGCGCGAGACCCTGAAGAAGCTCGAGGGGATGGGCAGCAGCATCAGGAAGGAGCAGAGACGGCTGCTCGCCGCGCTCAGGCTGGGCAGGGAGGCGGAGAATGTGGTCGACTGCCTGCAGAAGGCCGTCTACTACAAGGACTTCGCAAGGGGAGCGGTCAACCATTCCTACTGCCTGACCATGCCGCTGTTCGGAGAGATCGCGAAGAGGCTCCGGATGTCTAGGCTTGCGGCGAAGTCCCTGTTCCCGGAGGAGCTCGAGCAGGCGCTGCTGCACGGGAAGAGGTACGCTCCTGTCATCCGCAGGCGCATGGACTTCTATGTCCTGCGCGAGAAGGGCGTGGGGCTCGAGGCGGTCACCGGGAGGCGCGCCGAACGTATCGCCGACGCGGTGGAGGAGACGCTGCGGCCGAAGAGCGCGGAGATCAGGGGCATCTGCGCGAACGGCGGGTACGCCAAGGCGCGCGTGCGGGTGATCTTCGACCCCAAAGAGGTGCAGAACGAGGCGCACGACTTCATCCTGGTGACGAGCATGACGACGCCGGAGTTCTCCGTCGCGATGCGCAAGGCCCTGGCGATCGTGACGGACGAGGGGGGCATCACCTCGCATGCGGCGATCGTCGCGAGGGAGCTTTCCAAGCCCTGCGTGATCGGCACGGGCAACGCGACAAAGGCGCTTTCCGACGGCGACATCGTAGAGGTGGACGCGGACATGGGCGTGGTGAGGCGGATCGTATGAGATGGGTGAAATTCTGGACGCGCAACTTCGGGCTCTTCCGCTACTACATCTACATCGAGTCGAACAAGCTCCCCTACTACAGGGAACGGTTCGGCAGGGTGTTCGACTACGCCCTCACCGTCCCCGACGGCAAGCTCGTCGCCTATTACCACGACGAGCAGGAGCTGGCGGAGATGACAGAGGCGATCTTCTCAGCCAGCTGCCGGGACGCGGAGACCTTCGAGCGCTACTCGGAGGAGATCTTTTCCTGGATGCAGGAGTTCATCGATTTCAACGACGGCCTGCGTCCTGAGGAACTGGAAGAGAAGGATGTCCTCCCGACGTTCCGGGTCTGGTACGACAAGTACCTCCACTGGCAGATCGGGATCTACTTCTACTTCGTGCTCGAGCCCATCGTCACGAACCGGTTCCTGGCGGCCATGGAGAACTACCTCAGGAAACGCTCGAAGCTGGAGATGCTGCAGGAGTACACCGAGATAGTCATGGCGCCTGAGCGGATGAACGCGGTCCTCGAGGAGGAGCGCGACGCGTGCTTTGCGGCGGCGGCTATCACCGAGGAGAACCGGGAGGAGCTTGTGGAGAAGCACTACAGGAAGTATCTCTGGATACCGTGCTACGACATCAAGGACGATCCGCACGGGCTTTCGTTCTTCTCGGAGCGGATAGGGAAGCTTGAGAAGGACGCTTCGAAGAGGCGTGTCGAAGAGCTCGACGGGGAGTTCAGGAAGCGCAAGGAAAGGTTCTCGGAGCTGATCGGGACGATCGAAGAAAAGGGACTGCGGGAGCTTGCCAAGATCATGCACTCGCTCGTCTTCTACAAGGACCATAGGGACGACCTGCGCAGGAGAGCGGGATACGCCGGAAAGCCTTTCATGGCCTTTCTCGGAAAGAGGATCGGCCTGACACTCGAGGAGGTGAACTACCTTTCGCCGCCCGAACTTATCGCGGCGCTCGGGGGAGAGCCTGTCGATGCCGGAAGCATCAGGCAGAGGATACCCTCGGACTATGTCCTCATGAGCACAGGAGAAAAGACCAGGCTTTTCACAGGGGAGGACGTGCACAAGGTCGTCTACGAGCAGCTGACGAAGAACGAAGGGAGCGGTGATGCGGAAGTGGCTGGGCTGTCCGCCTCCAAGGGCAAGGCTAGGGGAAGGGTCGCGATCGTGCGCCATTCGGTCTCCCTCGGGAAGGTGAAGGAGGGCGACGTCATCGTCGCCGTGACGACGCATCCGGAATACGTGCCTGCGATGAGGAAGGCGGCGGCGATCGTGACGGATGAGGGCGGCGTGACGAGCCATGCCGCGATCGTCTCGCGGGAGATGGGAAAGCCCTGCATCGTCGGGGCGAAGAGCGCGACGAACCGGTTCAAGGACGGCGACCTCGTAGAGGTGGACGCCGACAACGGAGTGGTGAGGAAGCTATGAAGACGATTATCCTTGATTACGCCGGACTTGTAGGGGCCTGGCATCCCGACATCTATGCAGGGAACCTTTCTAGGATCTACCATCTCCCCCTCGAGGAGGCGGAGGCCTTCCTCAACGGCCCGTTCTTCCGCGACTGCGAATCCGGGAAGAGGACGTTCGAGGAGTTCCATAGGCACCTGTTCTCCCAGGGATCGTATCTCGGGAACCCCCCTTCTGCCGGCGATCTCCTCAATGGCGTCTATGAGGACGATCCCGCGGTGCTCGCTACGCTGAAGAGACATGCTGGCAGGGTCGTCATCGCAGAGAACGCCACGGCGTGGGATGTCGCCTGGCAGCGGGAGCACCTGGCGTCCTTCGGCCTCATCAGGAGGCAGTTCGCGTCAGGCGAGCTCAAATCGTTCAAGACAGACAGGGCGTTCTTTGCGAGGGTGCTGGAGGAGCTTCGCCTGCAGGCCTCCGACGTGATCTTTCTCGACGACAAGGAGAAGTACGCGGGAGTCGCGCGCTCGGCAGGCATCGACGGGAGAAGGTACCGGACGGTCGAGGACCTTAAAGGCCTCCTCTGATGCGGTCTATCCTTTCTTTCCTTCCTGGAACTCTTTTCTTATGCTCTCCCTAATGGCCTCTGCGATCGCCTTGTTGTAGGTCACGGTCAATGTTATCTCTGTCTTTTCTCTGAGGAGTCCGGCGATCTCGGTAAGGTCAACACTTTTCTTCCTGAATATTTTCCCTAGTCGCATGAGGATATCCTGGGGGTAGCCGAACTCTACGATCGAATCCCCGAGGACGGCCATCGCGCTCTTCGTCGGTGCCTTGCTCTTCCTTGAGAGGTAGGTCACGCCGTGGTCCGTATAGAACTTCCCGACCGTGCGGTCCTGGGGCATGTCGTTGTCGACAAGGTAGTATGCTGCTATGCCTGCCTCCTTTATCCGGAGCAGGAATTCCCGCTCCAGCCCGAGATGACCGAACGGGTACCAACAGTGCGGTCCGTTGAAATAGAACCCTTTATCCTCTGCCGAGCCGATCCAGTCATAGACCACTTCGGCCCAGAACCGGTCTGCCAGGATAAGATCCGAGAATATGAACTGTGTGTAGTTCTGTTCCGGCCTGAGGTATGCGGGGATCTTGGCCGCCTCGCCGGAAAGATAGGTCTCCACGCACCGGTCAGAGAGATGCTTAAGATAGATGATGTACAGCCTCGAAAGGCTGTAGCGTCTCTCCTGTTCCTGGACCGTACCTTTTACTTTGAGGGCAAGGACCGCTTTCCGTATCGCCTGGAAGGTCACTTTCGCCCCTTTCTTCCTCGCCTGCTGCGTGATCTCGCCGATGGTTATGTGGCGGCCTTTCGCCAGGATCTGCACGATTATTTCCTGCAGGTTCAGCTCGACGGAGAAACTCTTCTCCCGAATAGATACGGTCATGTCTTTCCTTTCTGTTTTCCTTCCTATTTAAAGATTCCTAAATTGAACTTTTAGTAAATTACAGAATAACCATACACACAAATAGTTTATTCTTCTCCCCATCTCTATGGGAAACGGACTTATTGAGCGGGTAAAATATCGGATCGAGGACTATGCTATCCGGAGCAAGGCCACCTTGCTTACGGTCAGCGCCCTTACCGGTCTTTTCGCAGGCGGTGTGCTGTTAAGCCTGGAGGCATCCCTCTTCTGGCTTGCCCAGCCGCAAGCGAGCCATTCTCCGCCCTCTGCTGAGACCCGGGCACTGCCGCGGGACTTCCCCCTCTCCATCGACGGCTTCGCGCGCGCGGACAGCGCGACGATGCGAGAGCTGATGCTCCATCCTATCTATGATACGGCAAAGACAGACAAAGGGACCCCTGTCGTGGTCCAGTACTTCCCACGCGGCTATTTCACCTATAAGAAAGGGGACGCTTTGGGTTTCGGGAGATATAGCCCCCTCTCCGGCGACACCGCGACGGTATATGAAGAAATCCGGTGATATCGTGGGGCGCATGAGCATAAACAGCTCTAGTCCGCCTGTCTCTTGCCGAAGAAGTTTTTGCCGAGCATGGTGTCGACGACCTGGACAGGCAGGGGACACTCGCGTATGGTGAGCTCGTTGTACTGGTCGGCCAGCTCGCAGACGTAGTGGAACTCTCCGTCGAAGCGGTGTCCCTCTTTCTCGAGCTGCTGGTTGAACTTGATGTTGTAGCCGTTGTCGAGCCAGCTCCAGGCGGCATCGCCGTAGCCTATCTCCTGATGCCTCTCTTCCCTGAGATACTGCTGATACGCCTTGATGGCATGGAACTGGAGGAGCTGCTTGATCTTGAGGTCGACCGCCATGAAGCGACACCGGTCTTCCGAGGTCTTTAAAAAGCATTTCTGTCCTTGCGCGTATAGCTTTCAGAGATGCTGTTGCAGTAGCCTTATATAGCAAGACCCTCTCCATGGGCTCATGCAGCCGCTCTCCATCATAGGGAGATACTATCGGGAAGACTCGCTCGCCTACCGCTTCCTGGTCCCGCATTCGCGGATGGTGACGCACAAGGCCCTTGCGGTCGCAGGGCGTATCATGCATCTGCGTCCGGACCTGCGCTTCATCGCGGAGGCGGGGATGCTCCACGACATCGGCATCGTCCAGACGGACGCGCCGCAGATGGGCTGCCACGGCAGGCATCCCTACATCATGCACGGCGTGCTCGGGCGTGAGATGCTCGAGGCCGAAGGGCTGCCCAGGCATGCGCTCGTGTGCGAGCGCCATGTGGGGGTGGGGCTCCCCCTTTCGGAGATAGAGCGGCAGGATCTCCCGCTGCCGCGCCGCGACATGCTGCCCGTCTCCCTGGAAGAGGAGATCATCTGTTTCGCCGACAAGTTCTATTCGAAGGATCCTGGCAAGGTCAGGGAGGAGAAGTCCGTCGGCTTCATCCGGGAGCAGCTCTCGCGCTTCGGCGAGTGGCCGGTGCAGCGTTTCGACGCGTGGTGCGGGAAATTCAGGGAACCGCTATGACGCCGATCGCCTGCAGGCCGATGAAGATGAAGTTGAGGCCCCAGGCGAGGGTGATCAGGCCGAGCATCGTCGTGATGACCTGGATGGCGGTCTTGCTCAGCCAGCGGGTCAGCCAGTCGGAGAAATAGAACACGAGCCCTGTCACGAAGAGCACAATCAGGAGCGCGAGCGCCGTGATGAACGGACCGTTATCGCTCGTGGAGATCATAATGGCCGTGATGGTGGCCGGTCCCGTGATGAGCGGGGTCGCGATGATCGCGGCGATGCCCCTGGCCGAGTCGCCGTGGACGCTCTCTGCGTGGTTGAGGGATATCCCTAGCGACATCTCGATGCCGAGGATGGTGAGGATGATGCCTCCGGCAATCCTGAAATGGGGGATGTCGGTGTTGAGCAGCTTCAGCAATCCCTGGCCTCCTATGAGGAACGCGACGGCGATCACGGTCGCGACGCCGACAGCGAGGAGCGCTATCCTGCGCTTCTCGGACTCCAGGAGATGCTCTGTCGCGCTGAAGAAGACGGCGAAGCTCGCGAGAGGATCTATGATGACGAAGAAGAGGACGATGAGCTGCACCAGGCTTTCGGCCATATGCCTGCTTCTCTTGCAGCCTTTTGATAAATGTTTGTGACGCTCGGCAAGGGGCGACATGCCCTAGCCGCCCTTCCTCCGCCTCTTCCTTCTGGGCCTCTCCTCCTCTTCCCCGAGCAGGATGCGTTCGACATGCCGCGTCACCAGATGCAGCACATCCTCCCAGGGGCGCTCGGGCTTTCGCATAGGGCCATGATGTCCCCGGCCTTCTTAAGCCTTGTTGCCCTGCATCCGGATAGTTTCCTGCGGCGAAATCTTTAAATGCAAGCTCTTTCGTCTGCAGGGCATGCAGATCCTCTTCGTATGCACGGGAAACGTGCTGCGCAGCATGAGCGCGGAATACCTCCTGCGCGACTACCTGGAAAAGAAGCGCATCCATCACATCCTCTCCGCCTCGGCAGGGACGCTCGGCGAGCAGAACAGCCCGTATGCGGAGACGGTAGAACGCCTTTCGCACTACGGCATAGACCCCTCGGACCACACGGTCAGGAAGCTCTCTCCCCGGATACTCTCGGAGACCGATGTGGTCGTGGCCATGGCCGAGGCGCACCGGCGTTTCATCAGTGAGCATTTCGGACGGGAGAGCGTGCTCTTCAACGAGCTCGCGTACGGCAGGAAAGAGGATGTCCTCGACGACGTGGAGTTCGGGGAACGATACGGCTTCGCCTATGACCTGAAAGCCTTCATCTACCATCTCGTCGACCACCTCCATGAGGGGATGCCCCCGCTCGTCGCGCACGCCGAGGAGATCGGGCGCACCTGAGCCTTTTCTACGCGGACCACTTGCAGCATATATTGTATCGGCATCCCTCATTTAAACCGAAACCCCCTTCTTCCAGCGTGCCTGGAAATCTTTCCGGATATCCTCTCCCCCTCTATATACCGTTCCCCCCTTCTCGGATATCCTTCCCCCTCCGTCCTGTTTTTCGCGGAATCCCGACGCCTTTTTTCCTTTCTGTCTCGCGAAATCATTTATGTTCTTCTCGGATACCCTTCATAGCGTGATTCCACGCGGAGGTGACGACCATCGACCGGAAGGAACTCCTGATTATGGCAATGCTTAGGACGAATGCACGCGAGACGCTCACCAAGATGAGCCGGAAGATCCACATGCCCATCTCGACGATCTACGACAAGATCAAGCACCAGGAGACCAGGCTGATCAAGAGGCACACCTGCCTGCTCGACTTCGCGAGCCTGGGGTTCATGACAAGGGCGACGATCCTGCTCTGCGTGAGGAAGGACGCGAAGGACAAGCTCATCCCCTTCCTGACCAAGCACCAGAACATCAACTCTGTCTTCAAGATCAACAACGGCTACGACTACCTGATCGAGACGGTGTTCCGCCAGATCAAGGACCTCGAGGACTTCATGGAGCTGCTGCAGGAGAGGTTCGCCATCAAGAAATACCAGGTCCACTATATCATCGACGAGATGCAGCGCGAAGGCTTCCTGGCCAATCCGGACACGATAGACCTCCTCTATGCGGAGCCCTGACCGATCACATCCCGATAGGCCCTGAGAAGCTTCCTGTGCATCTTCCCTATCTCGAAGTTCCCGGCCCTCCTCGAAGCGGCCCTGCCCATGGCTGTCCGCAGTGCCCTGTCCCTGGCGAGCCTTCCCATGTGCTCTGCGAGCCTTTCGCTGTCGCCTACAGGCGCGATGAAGCCGCAGCCCTTCTTCACGAGAAGCGGCGTCGCCCTCGCGTCCACGCCGACGACCGGAAGCCCTGTCGCCATCGCCTCGAGCGTGGTGATGCCCTCGGTCTCGATGGTGGACGCCGTCACGAAGACGTCGGCCTTCCTGTATATCGCGGGCATCTTTCCGTGCTCTACCAGGCCGAGGAAGCGCACATCCTTCGCGATACCCTCCCCCTTTACGTAGGCCTTGAGAAGCCTCTCCTGCGGGCCTCTCCCGACGATCCAGAGCTTGGCCCTCGTGCTCTCCCTCATCCTGGCGAACGCTTTGAGCGCGACATCCACATGCTTGGACTCGACGAGCCTTCCGGTATAGAGGAAGACCGGGACGACGCCCTTCCTTTCGACGTACGCGTACCTTCTCGTGTCTATACCGTTGCTGACGACATAGATGCCTGGCCGCGCGCCTCTTCTCTGCAGTTCCTCCTGTATGACCTCCGAAGGCGTGATGATGGCTTCTGCCCTGTTGAGGAAGGCGATCATGTACCTCCAGCTGACCATCCGGAAGCCCTCGGTCCTGGTCAGGCCGTAGATGTCGAGCTCAGCCGCCACTTCGGGGAAGATCGTGTGCGCGGTCACTACCGTCGGGATATGGAGCAGTTTTGCGCAGAGCAGGCCTTCCCAGCCGATGCCGAAGATGCTGTGGATGTGGACGAGGTCCGGCCTGAAGTCCCTGAGGGCGGCGTACACGTGCGCGAAGGAGGGTATCCTCGAGCGGTATTCCCTGTACTTCTTCAACGGGATGCTGCGCAGGAGGACGTATCCGACGTTCTTTATCCTTGGCGTGTCGCTCCCTGATGGGATGAAAAGAAGGACCTTATGCCTCTCTGAGAGAAGCCTTGCGGTATTGAGCAGTGCTATGGCCACGCCGTCCACCGTCGGGAGGAAGGCGTCGGAGAACAGGGCGATCCTCATGTGCATGTGCTGGGCCGGCCCGGCTATAAAAATCTTCGTTTTCCCCTCTGCGCAGGATTTTCCTGCCAATCAAAACCTATATATATATTCCCTCCCCCAAACGGCCATATTCCGGAAAATAACTTCCAAAATGGACAAAGCCCAGATCCCCGGAAACGTCCTTATGATCGTAGCGGGAGTAGTGATCCTTGCGGTCATCCTCGTCTTCGCCTACAGGGGTATCCTGGGCATGACGAAGGGGAGCGATGCGGCGATGCGCACGCAGACCGAGCAGGCGCTGCTGCAGGACCTCTCCTCCGGCATGGCCCGGGGTGCGGTAAAGGACGTCTCCTACCCCTGGCCGTACGGGGTGGACCGGATATGCTTCGTCGATCTGGCGAAGGTCAAGGCTGCCGATATCGCCGACGAGCCCCTCATCCAAAGCAGCGTCGCTTCAGGGGTCCAGGAGAACGTGTTCTTCCTGGGCAACAGCCTGTTCGAAGGCTTCGACGCCCCGCACCTGGCGCTCTCCTCCCCTCCCTATTACTTCTGCACCGGGCCGACCGCCTCGGGCCTGTCGCTTGCGATGCGCGGGACGGGCGCGGCGACATTGGTGGGCGTGCCGCCGGACAAGGCGACGTGCCAGCTTGCCGTGTCGAAAGGCTGGTGTCCGGTAATCGACCTCCCCTACGGCTACGGCTACCGGGCAGGATGCTGCTCCGACTACGGGTTGTGCTGCTGATGGATAAGAGGATACTGCTCCTGGCGCTGGCCGTGATTTTCCTGGTCTCGCTCCTCCCTGCGCACGCCCTCTCGCAGCCGGAAGTGCGCGACGTGCTGATGAACGTGCTGCTCGACGCGTTCCTCCATCCGAACCAGCTCTCCGACGCCAATGTCGCGAAGATCGATGACCTGATAGCCTTCTATTCGACGCTCCCGCCCGGCGCGCCCTACGTGGACCTGTCCGGGGCCGGTGCGCATTCGGGGAAGAGCCTCGCTGATATCATCACCTCGTACGCGAACAAATATGATGTAGCGGTCTCGCCCGTGACGACGACTACAGCTGCCACTACGATGGCTACCACGACCACTCTTCCTATCGTCACGAATACGAACCCCGGCGCGACGACCACGACACTCCCTATCGTCACCGTGACCACGAGCACGACGACGACCACGGCCAAGCCGGTGCAGCTCCCTTGCTCCCCGGCGGCTGTCAACACGAGCTTTGCGGGATGCCATGCGGCGCTTGCCCATGCCGACCTTGCGAACCAGGTCTCACCTTCGAGCCATTACGCCTGCCAGAACCCTGGCGAGCAGTGTTATTTCTGTGCGGACGGCTACCTCTGGGACGGCTCGGCCTGCGTGCAGGCGGTCACGCTCTCTGTCTCGCCATCGGCAGGCCCATACTACGCAGGCGACAGCGTCACGCTGACGGCGCATGCGAATCCTGCGTTCGGGCCTGTAGAAAAGTACGTCTTCTACATTATCAACACCGACAGGAGCATCTATATACACAACACCACAACCTCTGATACGCTCGCGTTCAGGGTGCCGACAGACCCCTATGCGATTGGGCCTCACATCGTCTATGCGACCGTGTACTATACATCCGGGAGCGCAAGCGGCAGCGCGCAGAGCAATCTTACGATAGGCTTCCGGCCGCAGACGAGCGACAGGCTGCGCATCGCCGTGGGGAAGATCGATTACCAGAGGCTGTTCACGGCAAAGGCCTACTACGACCCGGACGGTCCCGGGCCCCTGCCTGAGCAGGATGTAACGAGCGAGGCCACCTGGAGCTCCTTCTCCCACGACTACGGGACCTGGATAGATACCGGAGCGCCGAGCGCGGGGGACGGCCTGTTCTACGCCGGGACGACCGCACCCACGATTATCTCGGCGACCTATAAGGGCATCACCGTCTCCTGGTTCTACGACGGGAAGAAGATCTTCAACCAGACTCCCGAGTCCATCTATTCCGTGAAGATTGATCCTGAGACCATCCCTTCCCACAGCTGGGGGGACAACACCCGCAGCCTCTCCTACGACGCAGGCGTCTTTGATGTCCTGTTCAGCGAAACCATCCAGCTCCAAGCGGCCGACCGCAGCACGGCGAACGGTGGCAGCCTCACGGGCCTCGCCACCTGGTCGAGCTCCGACCCCGGCGTGCTGCAGAGCGAAGGCGGGGGGAGATTCCTCGCGAGAAGGCTCGGCTCCGCCATCGTCACTGCCTCCTACAACGGCGGCTACGACGACATCGCGGTGACGGTCGTTCCTTCCCCCTTGCCCAAGCCTCCTGCCAACCTCGTAAACTGCACCGCAGGCCAGATGATCGGCGACCTGAACAACGATGGCGTCATCAACAACGAGGACTACCTCCTGATGTATCCCATGGTCGATTATATCTCGGCCTTTGAGAACGTCAGTGCCGCCTATGAGGCATCCGGCATGACCCCGCCATCTCTCGGGGTGTCCACCTGCTGCCTCGATGTCAACGGCGACGGCGTGATAAACGGCTCTGACACCCGGTTCGAGAGCCGAATCATCGGGCATGAGAACTATATCTTCACGAGCTATAATACAGGCCATCCAGGCACTCACTACGTCGAGCCGCAGGGTCCCTACAATGCCTATTACTACTACTACGACCCTGCTTACTCTCCTGGCTATTGCGGCGTGACGCTCTGCTCCTCAGGGATACTGGGGGATGCGAACGGCGACGGCGTGGTGGACAGCAAGGACCAGGAGATCATCACGGCCGTAGCGAGAAGAGTGGTGGCGACGCCTTCCAACATCTGCTGCATGGACCTAAACCAGAACGGCATCGTCGACATCCACGACATCCCGCTCGTCCTGACAGCGAAGGGCACCTGTGCCGCGGACTATAAGCCCCAGACCGGGTGCACCTGGACGCAGTGGCTCGATTCGGACAGCAGGAACGGCATGGGGGACTACGAGACCCTTTCCAACATCAGGAACGTATATGGGAGCTCATTCTGCCCGAATGTCAAGAACATAGAATGCATGAGCGTGGACGGGTTCGACTACTCGGAGGAGCCGATGACCTCTGCCAGCACGACGAACGGATGCGTCTGCCGCAACGATCCTTTATCGAGGTCGGCAACCCCTACCTGCAAGGAGTACAGCGTGCGGCTGTGCTGCGGGAACTGAAGAAAACGGAGAAAAGGTTTCAGAGCGCCTTGTCGATCTGCGAGAGGATGCTCTTGTTCTGCTTCTCGAGGCGCGCGATGGCGTCCTTGACCACCCCCTTGGCCTCCTTGCCCTTCGTCTCGACGAAGACCCTGGCCTTCCTCATGAGGGGATGCTCCATGCGGTACGTCGCGACGGAGACCGCCTCGTCCTTGTAGAGCTCCTCCTGCAGCGCGATGCATAGCTCGTGGCTCGCCCCGTCGAAGTCGGCGACGAAGAGCGCCTTCTTGTCCTCGATGATCTCGATCTTCATGGTGGATGCCTCCGTTGAATAGGAGCGCCGCGGGAGGGACTTTCAATCACCATCTCATGAAAGCGCATGCATAGCGATTTTTGAACCCTCGTGTCCGTTAGGACAAAGGATTAGCAATCCTTCGCAATAACCGGGCTATGCGACCGCGGCGCCGTAGCGGTGAGGAAAGCCCGACCCTTTTTAAAGGTTTCTGTGGGTCTTCCCGGGCCCTTTCAGGCTGTCATAGCATGTAGACCATAACCAAAGATACTTAAGAAAGTGGACCATAACCCTCCTCATGGTATATCTCACGGCCGTCACGGTCAAGGGGAGGCGCTACTGGATCCTCGCCCATTCGGTACGCGTCGGCGGAAAGGTGCGCAAGCGCACGCAGTACCTCGGCACGGAGAGACCTTCCGAGAAGGAGCTCGCAGAGCTGAAGGAAGCGTTCCTGCGTAAGGTCGCCGCGCCGCTCACGGCGAAGAAGGTCGGGCAGCTCATCGCGCGCAGCACCTGGGTCGGCGAGACCGCGCCTGCCGCGCTGCAGTACTGCCTCGGCTTCGTGCACGGATATCTCGGGCTCTCTTCGGTATTGGGGATACGGGCGCACACGGTCGAGCTCCTCCACATCCATCAGGGTCTCGGGGTCGAGTCGTCCGTCGCCAAAGAGCGGTCCGGGGTGTTTGCCCATCTGCAGAAGAAAGGGCCGCGCTACCTCTCCCGCCTCGAGCGCAATTGGCTCTCGCAGATTGCGGAGCAGCAGGCGATGGAAGCGCAGGCCGATGCGCTGGACGGGCTCAGTGACGAAGCGCTTCTCTCGTTCTACAAGGACTATCGCCGAAAGGACGTCGCGCAGTGGTCCTTCTCCATCGCGACGGAGAGCGCGGACACGTACGCCATGCAGGAACTCCTGCCAAGGCTGCGCGAAGACCTTGCCAAGCAGGGCGTCAGCGCCACGACGAAGGAGCTCTCCGAGATGATCGTGTGGCTGACCCGCTGGCCCGAGCACAGCTTCCTGCAGCGCGAGCGCATCAGCTACCTTGAGCTCTGCAGGATGCTCGCAGAAGAGAAGAGGGTGACCCCTACGATCCGGGCGAGGGCGGATACCCACGCGCAAGCGTTTTTCTGGATCGCGAACAGCTATGCCGCGGCGAAGGTGCTGGACGCCGATCATTTCCTCTCCCAGGCGAGGAAGGAAGCGAAGAGGCCCGACATAGGAAGAGAGCTGGCCGAGCTCTCGCGCCTCCCGGAAGAGATCCTCTCGCGCCAGCAGGAGATAGGGGAGAAGTATCCGCTCTCGCCGTCCATGCTCGACCTTATCGCGATCCTTCGCATGGTAGGCCATATCTCCGATGTCCGAAAGGAGATGATGCTGCGCTCCGTCGGCGTGCTGCACAAGGTCCTCTCTTCCGTCTCCATACACGGCGGCGTCCCTCTGGAAGAGCTGCTCTGCTACCTGCCTGAAGAGATCGAGGCGCTGCTGCTCGCAGGCAAGAAGGTGCCTGCAAGGGAGATCGCGCAGAGAAAGGAGGGCCTGTTCTACGCGGCAACGGAGAAGGGTGTCGCGCTCTTCTCCGGCACGGATGCAAGGTTGCTGATGGGAGCGCTCGCGAGGAAGGCGCCTGCCCTCCACGACGTGCGCGGCTTCGTCGCCTCGACCGGCGGGATGGACAGCTATACCGGGAGGATCTCGGTCGTCAGGCAGCCGGAGAAGGACGATTTCCGCACCGGCGATATCCTCGTCACGACGATGACGCGCCCGGACTTCGTGCCGCTGATGCGCAGGGCCTCAGCCATCGTCACGGACGAGGGCGGCGTGACGTGCCATGCGGCGATCGTCGCGCGCGAGCTTTCCATCCCCTGCATCGTCGGGACGCAGGCGGCGACGAAGGTGTTCTCATCAGGGGACCTGCTCAGGATGAACCTGCGCCACGGGCTCGTGGAGCGCGTGCGCTGAATCACTTCCCGACGCCAGCTTCCCGTGTAGAGGATTCTCGGATGGCGCGACGGGCCGGCTTGCAGTCCTGTTCAGACTTCACGAAAGCTTTATATCTTGAGTCCGTTTGTCTTGGATTATGAAGGAAATCGAGGTAAAAGCTAAGATCTCGGGATTTTCGGATGTCCAATCCAGACTGCATAATCTCGGCTGCACTTTCTCGGAACCACTCCTCCAGAAAGACAGGATCTATCTCCCTGAAGGCATAGAGTTCCCTGATAAGACGAAGGGTACCCTCTTCCTCCGGATAAGAAATTCGAACGGCAAGCATATCCTTACCCTCAAGAAGCAACTGGATACTGAATCCGAGAATATAGAGCATGAGATCGTCATCGATAATCCTGACGAAGCGGATAAAATGGCCAGGCTATTGGGATTCCATGAGGTTCTCCACATCACCAAGAAGAGGATCAAATGCAGGCATGAAGGCATCACCATCTCCCTTGACGAGATAGATCGGTTGGGCTCATTCATAGAAGTCGAGAAGATGACCGCTGAAGATGATACCGCAGAGGTAAGAGAAGAGCTGCTTGGCTTCCTCGAGACACTCGGCGTGAGGAGGGAAGAGCAGGTCCTTAAAGGATACGCCACCCTCATCTATGAATTGGACCTGTGAGAGGACGCTCGTCGGCGTACATCTCACCCGATTTCCTCTCACTTCTCGACGTGTATCGTCTGCGTCGGGAAGGCCATCTCTATCCTCTCCTTCGCGAAGCGCTCCTTGATCGCGAAGAGTATCTCCTGCTGGATGTCCATGTACTTGTTGTAGTCGCTCGTGTCCACGTAGAAGACGGTCTCGATCTGGAGGGAGAAGTCTCCGAAGGCCTTGAAGTTGGAGCGGTCGAAGGTGGCGAGCTTGGCATCCTCTATGGCCTTCCTGATGATCGCGATGGCCTTCTTGAGCTTGGCGAGAGACGTGCCGTAGGTCACGCCGATGGTGAAGACGACGCGGCGCTTCTCCATCTTCTTGTAGTTGTTGACCCTGGTCTCGGTGAGCTCCTTGTTCGAGATGATGAGCTCCTGGCCCTGGAGCGTCTGCAGGCGCGTGCTCTTTATCCCGATCTTCTTGACGACGCCCATGTCGTTGCCCGTGACGATGAAGTCGCCGACCTTGAAGGGCTTGTCGAAATAGATGGAGAAGGAGGCGAAGATGTCGGCAAGGATGTTCTGCAGGGCGAAGCCGACGGCGATGCCGCCTACGCCGAGGCCTGCTATCAGCGTCGAGACGTCGTAGCCCAGGTTGGAGAGGACGAGGAGGATCGCCATCAGCCAGATGACGGCCTTGATTATCTTCGCGAGCACGCTGATCGGGCCGCTGTCGTAGTTCTCTATCCGCCTGCTCCTGTGCTCGGCGACCTTGCCCATGGCGTAGACGATGAGCTGGCCTGCGGCCTTGGCGATGTAGTACGTGACGATGATGAGGATGAGATAGTGCAGGGCGTGCTCGAGATAGGACGCGATCGTGATCGTGCGTGTCGCGAGATAGATGGAGAGCGTGACGTAGAAGGGCCAGCCTATCTTCTCGACCACCGTGACGAGGAAGTCGTCGAAGTCGGTGACGGTCTTCTCCGCGAGCTTCTTCATATGGCCGACGAGGATCTTCTTGAAGATGGCCAGGACCGCGAACGAGGCGACGAGGATGATGCCGGAGGTGATGTAGTCCCTGACGGTATTGCCGAAGAAGGTCATGGCGAGGAAGGTCGCGGTGTCCATGCGTCATCTGCTGCGCTGAAGGTATTTAATCGTTTCTGTTTTTTCCCGATATGGCCCCCTCTCCTTGAACTCTCCTTGGAAGGAGCTAGCGCAATCTGAAAGATAAATATTATAAGGAACTACTCAATATGTGGTTCACAAAAGGATATCCCGGAGGCTTCCCCATGGACAGGTCCTCACGAACCCTAAGGAAGATAAAGCTGTTGGAGCCCAAGGTCAGCGGACGGAAATCGCTGATGCAGGCCCTGAAGACGAGGAGGACTATACGAGATATAAGCAGCAGGAGATTGTCCCTGCAGACCCTCTCCAATCTGCTCTGGGCCGCGTTCGGCACGAACCGCGAGGAAGGGCCTTCCGGCGCAGGCGGCAGGACGGCCGCGACCGCGAGCGATTCGCAGGAGATAGACATCTACGTAGCCCTCGAAGAGGGGATCTATCTCTATGATGCCGGCAAGAGCGTCCTCCATCCGATAGCGGCCGGGGATTACAGGAGATTGTCGGTAAATCCCGGGCAGCAGGACCTCGTGGCGTCGACGCCCGTACAGCTCGTGTACTCGGCAGATGTCGATCGGCTCGTCAACACCAAAGGCTACAGGGAGCCGGGGCTCAGGGACCCGGAAGTCCAGAAATCCTATTACTATGTCGCGACAGGCATCATCGCATCCAACGTATACCTGTTCGCTTCCTCGCAAGGCCTTGCCGCGTGGTTCCACAACTGCGACAGGACCGGATTGAAGGCGGTACTGAAGCCGCGAAAGGGCCAGAGGATACTCTTTGCCCAGACCGTCGGCTATCCGAAACGATGAGGGAGGTCCATCCTGCCTATCGCACGCCTCCTGCATGCGCCGACGTTCCATAAGTTACATAAAGCGCAGCCTTTTTTTTCCTCGCATGAGGCAGATCCTGTGGTATCTTTTCGCCGGCACCAGGGGAGGGCCAACGCGCGCGCGGATCGTCGCGCGCCTCCACGATACGCCGATGAACCACCACCAGCTCGCGAAGGAATTGGGGCTCGACTACAAGACCGTGCAGCATCACATACGCATCCTTGAGAGGCACCGCGTCGTCAAGCCCGTGCCCGAGCGCGGCTACGGTGCGACCTATTTCCTCACGGAGGAGTTCCTGCCGTTCTATGACGAAATGGGCATGCTTTGGGATAGATTCGGGAAAAAGTAGTTAAAGGCCTCTTCCGTTTCCTTCCTGCATGGCATGGATGATGCAGGCAACGACCATCCTTACCGCGGTCTCGGCGCTGCTGCTCGCGGCGCTCATGGCGATATACATCCGGAACATGCGAAAGATGCGCTCGCCCTTCCTCGTCGGGCTCATGCTCTTCGCATCGCTGTTCTTCGTCCAGAACCTGATCTCGCTCTACTACTACGCCACGATGATGGCCTACTACGTGCCTGCGGTGGAGACGCACGTGTTCCTGCTCACGCTGCTGGAGACGGTCGCCTTCGGGATACTGCTCGCGATGAGCTGGGAGTGATACGATGGCGCTGCCTACGCTCCTGCTCGCGTTCGTCGCCGGGCTCTTCTCGTTCCTCTCGCCCTGCATCCTGCCGGTGCTGCCCGGATTCCTCGCGTATCTTGCCGGAAGCGATACCGCCGCCAGGAAGGACCGCTGGGGGCTGTTTATCCAGACCGTCTTTTTCGTGCTCGGCTTCTCGCTCGTGTTCGCGCTCTTCGGGGTGCTGCTCAACGGCGCCCTCTCGCGTCTCGGCCATGCGGCAGCGCAATGGCTCTCATGGATCGGAGGGACGCTCATCATCGTGTTCTCGCTGCAGGTGCTCGACATCATCGACCTGCCGTTCCTGTCGGCCGATCCTGCACTAGGGGACAAGATACGCTTCAAGGCGCGGTGGCTGTCCGCCTTCGTGTTCGGAGCAGCGTTCGCCGTCGGCTGGAGCCCGTGCGTGTCGGCGCTGCTCGGGAGCGTGTTCGCCCTTGCCATAGCGTCGCCAGGCCAGGCCTTCCCGCTGCTCCTCGCCTACGGCCTCGGCCTCGGCGTGCCGTTCCTGCTGCTCGGGCTCTTCACCGAACGGATCCTCTCGATCCTCCGGCGCTACCGGCGCGCGTTCCACGTGCTGCGCCTGGCCGTCGGCGTGCTCCTCCTCCTCATAGGCATCCTCGTGTTCACAGGCAACCTGGCCGTGCTCGGGATGTACCTGCCTTCCTGGGTGATAGCATGACGATAGTGAAGAGATGGACGCTCCTTGCGGTCGTCCTTTTCGTGGTCGTGGTCTCGATAGCGATACTCCAGACGAACCATCCGGGCGGCATGCCTTCCCCTGTCAGCACCGTCGCTCCCGGCGGCGGCGCGGCCAACGCCAGCGGCGCCATGGCCGGCAATACCGGAGACGCGCCCGATTTCGTGGGCATCACGCACTGGATCAACAGCCCGCCCCTCACCATGCAGAGCCTGCACGGGAAGGTCGTGCTCGTCGATTTCTGGACGTACAGCTGCATCAACTGCATCAGGACGCTGCCCTATCTCGAGGATTGGTACAGCAAATACCGCAAGGACGGGCTCGTGATCGTCGGGGTGCATACGCCTGAGTTCGCGTTCGAGAAGGTGCAGAGCAACGTGGAGGCTGCGGTGAAGCGCTTCAACATCACCTATCCGGTCGCGATGGACAACAACTACGCGACCTGGGACGCGTACGCCAACCAATACTGGCCGCGCGACTACCTGATCGGCAGGAACGGCAATATCCGCTATAACCATATCGGAGAGGGCGGGTACGCACAGACCGAGAAGGAGATACAGAAGCTGCTCTCCGAGAGCGGGACAATGATGAACCAGAGCACGGTCCGGAACCCTCTGCCCGACCTCAATCCGCTCACGCCCGAGCAGTACCTGGGCTACCAGTACGCGCTCCCGCGCGGCGAGGACATAGGCAATCCAGGCGGCTTCGTGCAGGACGTTGCGCATGACTATACGCTGCCTTCGGTGCGCTCTGCCGACACGATATACCTGAACGGCACGTGGACCGCGTACCCGGAGTACATCCAGGCGGGGGCGGACGCGTCGCTCTACTTCACGTTCCATGCAGAGGATATCTACGTGGTCGCGTCTACCGCGAACAGGACCCGGTCGATGGGCTTGACTGTGGACGGTTCCGCGCCCCCTGCGGCAGACATGGGTGCGGACGTGACGAGGGAGGGCGCGGCCGCCTCTGTCGCCGTGTCGGAGCCAAGGCTGTACGCGCTCTATTCCGGGCCGTATCAGGTACATACGCTCGTGCTGCATCCGCAGGCGGGAGTACGGATAAACTCGTTCACGTTCGGGTGATGCGTTCCCTACTGCCAAATGAGCGAAACCTTTATTAAATCCTTTCCATTCGCAGGGTATAGGCGACAAGCGCATCGCGCACCCTGCTTTGCTATGGGCTTTCTTTCCACGCGCGTGCGAGTGCCTTCCGCCGACCAATAGGGATGACCATGGGCAAAGGATATAAGACACTCGGTACCTGCAGACGGTGCAACAAGAAGTTCGTGCTCGAGGAAGGGAAATATCTTCCCTACGCCTCGAAGTTCTACTGCGAGCAGTGCCGTCCGCTGTTTTCGCAGGCCTCCTCCTCCACGGAGTGAGGCGCCGCTTCTCCAGAAGGGATGCAGGCTTTTTTCCGGCGGCAGCCCTATTCGAGGCTCGCCAGGTAGCGCTCCGCCTCGATCGCGGCCTGGCAGCCGCTGCCTGCGGCGGTGATCGCCTGGCGGTAGCGTGGGTCCTGGACATCGCCCGCGACGAAGACGCCGGGCAGATCAGTATGCATATAGCGGTCGGCCTTGAGATAGCCGTGGTCGTCCATGGGAAGGATGCCCTTGAAGATGCCGGTGTTCGGGATGTGGCCGAGGGCCAGGAACACGCCGTCGGTCCTGAAGACGCTCTCCTCGCCCGTCTTCGTGTCCTTTAGGCGTACGCCGGTGACCTTGCTCCCGTCCCCGAGGATCTCCTCTACTACCTTGTTCCAGAGGATGTCGGTCTTCTCGTTCCGGAAGAACTTGTCCTGCATGATCCTGCTCGCGCGAAGCTCGTCCCTGCGATGCACCACGGTGACCCTGGTCGCGAATTTCGTCAGGAAGATGGATTCCTCCATGGCCGAATCGCCACCCCCTACCACGATGACCTCCTGGCCGCGGTAGAAGTAGCCGTCGCAGGTCGCGCAGGTGGTGACGCCCTTGCCCTTGTAGGCCTCTTCTGAAGGTATGCCGAGCCACCTCGCCGAGGCGCCTGTCGCGATGATGAGGACCTTGGTCTGGAGCTTCTTCTCCTCGTCAATCTCAATCTCGTAGCCGTCCTTGATCTTTTCGAACTTCGTGGCGACGCCCGTCCCGAAGCGCGCGCCGAAGCGCTCCGCCTGCTTTCTCGTGTTCATGACGAGATCAGGGCCCATGATAGGGTCGGAAAAGCCCGGGAAGTTCTCGACCTCTGTCGTGAGGGTCAGCTGGCCCCCTTCTTCAGGCCCGCCGATGACGAGCGGGGAGAGATTGGCCCGTGCCGCATACACTGCGGCGGTGAGCCCTGCGATGCCTGTGCCGAGGATGATGACTTTCTCCATGCCTTTTTGGATGCTTTGAGCGTTTATATGCTTTGCGAACGGCTGGCCAAGGGGGTGATTTTTTTGCGGTTTTATACGTCCGCTCCATAGTATACTCTTTTCCCATGTAATCTATCCTTTTACCGTCTCCTCTAAGAAAATTTTTTAAATCTCTATTACCCAGAAGTAGCTAACCGATTCGGTACATTCGTTCCATAAGGGGGTACATACCATGAAATCCAAAGGAAGCAGTTTCGGTGTTTGGGCATTCAGCATCGGCCTTCTGGTCGCGCTGGTCGTCGGCATCATCGCCGGTTTCGTCTCTATCGGCGCGACGACGGTTGGGACGCTTTCGATCATCCTGATCATCCTGGGCCTGATCGTCGGCGCGCTCAACATCACGGAGAAGGAGGTCAGCAACTTCATCATCGCTGCAATCGGCCTGACGCTGGGCAGCATGGTGTTGACCACGCTCGGCAACGTCCTCGCGGCCAACGCGGTGACGGCGGTGCTCGGCAAGATGATCGTGACGGCGTTCTCGCTCTTCACGACGCTCGTCGCGGGCATCGTCTTCATCCCGGCGCTGAAGGCGGTCTACCGGCTCTCCAAGGACTAGAGCACAACCTTTTTCCTCTTTTTTTCTTTCTTTGGGAATACCTGCCGCTACCAGAACCACCACGAGGTCATCTTGAGCCAGCGTTCTGCCTCTTTTAGGTCATAGCCCAAGGGCTGGAAGACGCCTCGGTTCTTCCCGGTGTAGAGCATGACCGCATCCTCCTCTCCGCTCGCGTGCGCCATCGTCTCCATGTACAGGGCGCTCGCCGAGAGGGTCCACGAATGCCTGACGGCATCGTGCATGATCGGCCTGGACGCCTTCTTCCTCGCGATGTCGATCCTGCCTGTGGCCACGTCGTAGAACCCGCGGAAATCCTCCAGGGCATAGGCCTCTATTATGACATAAGGCTCCTTGTTGCCGAAGTATCCCTGCCGCTGCATGGCCCCTACCTCTCGTAGTGCGTCCTGTTGACCACCGCAGTCCAGTTGAGGCCCGCGCCGAACGAGATGTGGAGCGCGAGGTCGCCGTGCCTTATCTTGTCGTCAATCTTTCCCTGGTGCTCGGCCAGGGCGGTGGAGGCCGTGGAGACGTTGGCGAACTCGGCGACGTAGTTGAGGACCCTTCCCGTGAAGCCGGCGTTCTCTACCGCCTGCTCGATGATGCGGGCGTTGGCCTGGTGGGGGATGACGACATCGAGATCGTCCATGGTGTACCCTGGAGCGAATGTGGGAGGATTTGCGATCCCGAGGGTCATGGTCGGCACGGCGAACCTGTAGACCTCCCTGCCGTTCATGTAGAGGTACTGCTGGCGGACGAGCTCGTCGGTCAGGAGTTTCTTGCCCTCCTTCTCGATAAGGCCGAGGTCGCAGGTCCCGTCTTCGTAGTAATGGTTGAATTTCCTTCCGCGCACGATGCCGACGATGCCTTCCGCCTCCGGATTGTCCTCTATGAGGAACGCGCCTGCGCCGTCGCCGAAGAGGATCGCCGGGCCGCGGTCGTTGTAGTCGCTCATGTCGGTGAGGCGTTCCGAGCCTATGACCAGGATCTTGCCTGCGATCCCTGACTTGATGAGCGCGTAGGCGTGGATGATGTTGTTGATGAGCCCCGGGCAGCCGGAGAAGAGATCCTCTCCGTACCTCTCCATGCCGAGCGCATCGCCGACCCGTGCGGCGTAGGAGGGGAAACCGCCTTTCGCGTCGTGCCGGTTCGTCGCGACCATGATGCCGTCCACCTCGTCCCTGTCGAAACCGATCTTCTCCTGTAGATCCTTTGCCGCATCGATCGCCATCTCGAAGACGTTCTTGCCGTAGGAGACATGGCGCCGGTCCATGCCGGTGCGCTTGGCGATCCATTCGACGTCGGTGCCGGGCACGAGCTTGACGATGTCCTCATTGGTAAGAATATCAGGCGGTATAGAGACCCCGGGCTCGGAGATGGTCACTCCCATGGAGGGGGGGGTGGCATCGTCCTTTTTTATATCTTTGGCAGAAATGTTTATTAGACGGCCTCTCCAGACGTGCCGCATGGTCACCATCAGACCGGCGCGACCGGAAGATTTCGACGCGATCTATCCGCTCCTCTGCCAGCTCTGGACAGAGAAGCGTTTCGACAAGGAGAGGCTGCAGGCCATCTTTTCCGGGCAGTTCGCAGAAGGGAAGCGTTTCCTGGTCGCCGTGGAAGATGATTCTGTCGTCGGCTTCGCTTCGATGTTTTCGCGCGAGAACTTCGAGCATGCCGGAAGGCTTGCCACCATCGACGAGCTGGTCGTCGACGAGAAGCTGCGCGGGAGCGGCGTTGGGTCGGCGCTGATCGCGCAACTGGAGAAGATAGCGAAGAACGAAGGCTCTGTCATGATCGAGCTCACCACCTCTACCCGAAGGGTGGCGGCGCACAGGTTCTATGAGAAATGTGGCTATATGATGGCTTCCTTTCATTTCTGGAAGCCGCTGTAGCTATCCGCCCCTGACCACGCGCACGACGCCTTCTCTCGCGTCGACCTCGACAATCATCCCGTCCTTGAGGACCGATGTGGCGTTCTTCGTGCCGACGATGCAGGGGACCTTCCGCTCGCGCGCTACGATCGCCGCGTGGCTCGCGATGCCGCCCTCGTTCGTGACGAAGGCCGCAGCCTTATGCATGGCCGGAAGGTAGTCGGGATGCGTGGTATTGGCCACAAGAATGTCGCCTTCCCTGACGCGCCTGATGTCATGAGTGCAAGAAATGATGCGTACCTTCCCTTTCGCATTCCCCGGCTGCGCAGGGATGCCGTGCACGATGCCTTTCGCGTCCTTCGCTGCGACCTCGTCCGCGATCCTCCTGTAGCGGGCCGGTATGCTGCTTATCACCTTGATAGTCTTCCCGTCTTCGGCTATGGTCGCGACGCAGCCCTGACTCCTCTCTTCTATTCTCTTCTGCTCTGCTTTCCCTTCTCTTACCGCTTCCCTGATCTCGGCGATGGAGAGGTAGCCGACGTCGTCCCTCTCCATCCTGAGGTATGCCGCGATCGCGTCGAACAGGAACGACCAGCAAAAGGCATGGAACCTGCGAAGGTCGTCGCGCCAGTCCTTGAAGAAGACGATGTAGGGGGCGTTCGCGAGCATCCTTCTCTCTTTCGCGTCCGGCCTGAGGAGGGCGATGAGCCTCCTATGGGACAGCGCGCTCCTGCCTCTCTTCCCGCCGGGCGCAAGGCTCCTGATCCAGTCCTCAGTCAAAGGCCTGTTCCATATCACGCTCCAGCTGCGCAGGAACTGGTACTTTGCGGCGAGATCCTTCGGCGATGCGCCCTTGGCGAGCTCTTTCTGGATCTCTGCGCGGGCCGTCCCTTTCCATGGCCTGTAGGCGGCCCTGATGATCTCCTCGCGCCTCTCCCCAAGGCCCCTCTCCATGATGAGCCTTGAGAGGATATGCTCGGTCTCCTGCTGCCAGTGCTCTATCGCGAACCAGGAGGTGATGCTGTAGGCCGGGCAGATGAGTGAGAAGCCCCTCTCGAAGCCGGCGAGCGCGGCGAGCAGGGACGTTGCGGTGGTCTCCCTGGCAAGCCTCTCCTCGTGGGACGCAACCTCCCTCGCTATGGCCCTCTTGAGCAGCAGGCCTTCCCTGTACTTCTGCAGCACCTTCTCCGGCGTGCCGTACTCCCTCCTGTAGATGGCGCTGCCGACAGCAAAGGGGTCGACACCTATGTAATGGGTGAAGTCCCTGCTCTCGAGTACGGTGAAGAAGGCCTCGCCCTGGTCGCCTGTCGCTTTCCGTATGTCCCTGTAGAAGACCGCATCGATAGCCGCTATGGTGGTGATGTCGACGCCGTTCCTGGCCAAGAGCCTGCTCCAGGTCCTTTCCGCCATCATCCCCTTCCGGTAATCTTGCGCTCCGGGCCCTTCGTGCCGTTTTTCCTGAGCACCTTCTCCGAAGAGACGGCGAACGCCTCCTCGAGATCCACGCCCAACTGGTTCGCGAGCCGGCAGAGGGCGAAGAGGAGGTCGCCGGTCTCCTCGACGAAGATCCCTTTATGCCCCTTGACGTAGGCTATGCGCTCCTCCTCGGTCTTGTAGCGCAGGAGCTTGGACATCTCGACGAGCTCCTCATGGAGATGGTCGAACTTGTCTATGCTGGGGCTGTCCTTCCAGCCGTTCCTCTCGGCGAAACGCTTCACGAGCGCCTGCGCGTCCTTGAGCGTCGCGATCCTTTCCGCCATGACGGGCCTATGGGCTGCCGCTCTTATAAAATGATCGTTTCCGAAACTATACGGGCGGGTTCGCGGACAGGATGCGCATCAACGGTAGCTGGGATTATACTTCTTTCCAGTGGTACCCCGAAGAAAGACTTAAAAGAAAGCGTGCCTCTCCTTCTCTCATGTCCTTGAAGTCCCAGCTCGAGAGCGCTCTTGACGCAGGGGACCCGTTCTTCGGCGAGAAGCTTGAGCCTGCCGTCCCTGAGGAGATACTGCGCAGGGAATTCCTCTTCCGCTACCTGCTTGACGACCATGTCGTTGGGGGTCAGGGGCTTGGGAATTCCGCCCTGCAGGCCGTAAGGGCGGAATACGAGGCAAGGGAATACGCCGAGCGGCTCACCAGAGGCGAGCTCCATCTCCTGGATACCCTGCCCATGGACATGCACGTCGGGGCTGCCGGTGTCATCATCGGCTACATCCTGCAGGACAAGGAGGATGCGCTCGCCCAGGCAGCCACCCTGCATGCGCTCCTGGACAAGGGCTTTTCTGCAAAGGCAACGCACGGGATATACTCCCAAGGAAGAGCCTCTGTCGTGGAAGCCGATCCTTTCCGGCATTGCCATATCGACTACACCGTCGACAAGCCTTCGACATACCTGGCCAAGCCTGATGTAGCCGGCATGCCGAGCAGGGAGATGAACATCCGTTTCCATGATGATCTCTTCCCCACTGCCAAGATCCTCCGGCCGAGCGTAAGGGAGCTCCAGTCGCTTTCCGGCGTCGGGGCGGTCTTCGTCTTTCCGTACGGCGACTCCGACCTTGAGATCCCCCTTCCGGTGCCTGACCTCTCCGCGCTCGATGCGGAGGCGCTGAAGGGCATATCGGGGGATTCCGTCAGGAAGATATGCGACGCATACCTGGCCGAGAAGCGCTATCCGACGCTGGACCATGCCGCGCTCTCCGACGCGTTCCAGGACGCGGTGCGCGGCCATCTCCAGCGCAAGGATTTCGGGACGTATAGGAGCGTCTCCTTCCTCTCAGGCGAAGGCAAGCCCCTTGTCGGCGTCTCCATGGGCGACGGAGACTACGTCAAGTCGATAGACGACATAAGGATCGGGAACGCAGCCGAGCTCGGGACGGTGAGGACCGTGCTCGCAAGGCTCCTCTGACCCTATATGTCGTTGATCCTGACGACGGGCTTGAGGGTGTAGCCTTTCGCCGTCTGCTGGAAAGAGCTGCCTGCGCTGAAGTCTATGACCAGCGTCGTCACCTTGCCCGGCGTAAGGGTGAAGGGGTGCGCCAGGCTGACCGTGGGGTTCTGGATCGTGGCCGTCACGCTGTCGCCGTCGACCATGGCCTTCGCCGAGATCACGTCGAACTCGATGCCCCTGTAGCTTCCCGGGGGCAGCTGCAGGCCTATGATGGTCTGCTCGGCGTTCTTGTTCGCGATGAGGTCCGTGGTGAAAGGCCCTGCGTAGACCTGGGTCGGCGTGCCGGTGGCGTTGTCTATCAGGTTTATGCTGCCGATGCTGACGACCGCCTGCTGCAGGGCGATGCCCGAGGGCGTGGTGTCGGTCAGCCTGATGACGAGCGTCGCAGGCGTCTGGACAGTGCAGCCGGTGACGGCCGCTATGGCTATGAGCATGCCGATGAGGAGGAGAACCGCTTTCATGCGGCCTCCCCGGCATCACCGGGATTTAAGCTTTTTGGTCCTCTGTTCCACAGCCCGGCTATGGGGCGTACTGCACGCCGAAGAGCTCGCCGAAGAGCTTTCCGACGCTCTCCATGGCGCTCGCCACATAATCGATGAGGCCTTTCTGCCTCGGCCTCGGCTCCCTCCTAACCGCCGCCCGGTAGCGTTCTGCAGGGA
>JBJKRA010000122.1:0-20784 GCA_046704905.1 Candidatus Woesearchaeota archaeon | reverse complement strand
GTGCTCATGAGGACCGTCGCCTTGTCTTTCGGCAGCACCTGGTTGTAGCCGGTGATCGTGGCATTGATCGTCGCGGAGCGCTGCATGATGAAGTGCTCAGGGAGGAGCGTCATCAGCGGGATGGTCTTGGTCTGGTCTGAGGAGGGCTGGTCCGTCTTGAAAATCAGGCTGATCGAGCGCTTGTTCTCCGGGCGGAAGTACTTGCCGTTGCCGTCTATGGCCAACTGCGTGAGGAAGATGGAGTTGGAGCTGTTGCCGATGTCGACCGTGTGGGTGACGATCCCCGACTCGCGAGCCTTGGTGACCATGTCCTCGATCATGCTCTTCTTGAGCACGAGGCCGTCGGAGATGATGATGACGTTTCGGCTCCCTTTCACGTTCTGCAGCATCGCATAGGCCTTCTCAAGACCGAGGTCCATGTTGCTGTTGCCGCGGTTGGGGAGGGAGGCGATCCTCTGGTAGAGGGTATTCCTCGCGCTGCCCGAGAGCACGGCAAGGGGCTGGACGACGCTCGCCGTCGTGTCGAAATTCACGACGCCGATGTGGCTGTCGGGGCGGGTCTGCTGCAGGAGGTCGATCGCTATCGCGCGCTCGACGCTGATCCCTGAGTCCGTGCCGACCGGCTGGGCGAGGCTGCCCGAGGTGTCGAGCACGAGGACCACGTTGACGTCCGTCGAGGTCTTCTCCGCCGCCGAACCTACGGTGACCGGCAGGAGGTCCTCAAGGCCCGATCCGCTATAGTGCCCGTAGTCGAAGGACTGGTCGCCACCGAGCACGAAGAGACCGAGCCCGTTGAAGACGTCGTTTTTCATCGCCGAGAGGTCGCCCGCGGAGAAGGCGGAAGCCGGCGCGTTCTCGATGATGAGGACGCCCTTCCTGTCCTCCGGCAAGGCCTGGAACTGGCTGTAGCTCCCTACGAAGCTGACGTCGTAGAGCGAGGAGAGGGCATTGTCGAAGGCGGATGCCGTGCCGGTCGTGCGCAGCACCGCAATCTTCGGCTTCCTCACTATCTGGATCGTCTTGAAATAGACGTTGTTTACGGCGTAGTGGTCGGGGATGCCGATTCCGGGAGGGAAGACCGTCGCGTTCGTGGCGAGCGTCTGGTCGGGGAAGAGGACCGCCGTGATGTTCTGGTAGCCGAGCGGGAACTGCTGGCGGTAGACGAAGGTGTCCTGCTCCTTGCCCGCGCCCATCGTGACCTTCGCCACGCGCTGGCCGTTGACGTAGAGCTCGACCGGCACGGCATCGGGATAGGTCTTCTCCACCTTGACGAGGATGGGGACGGTACTGCCCTCGATGGCATTGTCCTGCGCCTCGATCCAGACCGAGGCCTCCTTCTTCTCCGGCGTGATGTTGTAGAGGTTGACCGTCGCGTTCTCGCCGGCGAGGTACTCAAGGCTCTGGACGAAGCTGTCCGCCGGGGTGTTGAGGTTGCTCAGGAGGAAGATGTTGCCGTAGGTAGAGGCCTGGAGCATCGCCTGCGAGAGGTCGGACGTGTTCGTCGTGATGATGTCCGTCGGGACCTTCCTGTTGAGCTGGTCACACAGGCCCTGCACGAAGCTCATGTTGTAGGGGTACATGGAAGGACTCTGGTCCACGATCAGCGCGATCTTCGGCGGCATGTCCACCGTCTTCCTCTCGCTGATGCTCGGCCCGGCGAGGACGGCGAGCAGCAGCAGGATGAGGACGATGCGCGAGACAAGGAGCAGGAGGCGACCAAGCGTCCTCTGCCGCTCGGAGAGCACCTCGCGGTAGCGGGGGATGTATTCCTTGTGCAGCAGGTAGACGAGAAGGGCAGCCAGGGGCACGATGAGGAGGAAGACCCATGGGTTGTCGAAGCCGAATCCGGAGAGCCAGACCATGGTCAGAGGTCACCCCGGTACTTGACGTAGTAGATCTCGAAGAGGAGGAGGAGTATGGCCAGGGGGAGGAGTAGGATGTTGAGATCGAAGGACTCCTCCGCCTCGAAGGTCCTCTCCGATGCCGTTCCCTTAGCGACACCGGAGAGGAGATCGGCTGTAGGGGGGACGAACTCCTTGGGGGAGATGCCGTTGACCGCGACCGCGTGACCGTCCACATCGTAGAAGCCGGAGGTGTCCGCCCTCATCGTCTCCTCCGCGCTGGTGCCGTCAGGGGCGGTGATGGAGGAGCCGTGCAGCACCGTGCCTGCAGCGACATTGACCTGCAGGAACTCCTCGTCCTTGCCGAGATAGCGCAGCGCACGCTCGAAGAAGAGAGGATAGTCTATGGAGAGCTTGAAGGAGGACGCGTCATCGAAGACGCCGTAATAGAGGACCCTGCCCGACCCGTAGGACGAGAGCGTGATGAGCGAAGCGTTGTCCTTGGTGACCGCGACGGGCATGAAGGGCTCATCCTTCGCCGTCATCGTGAAGTAGCTGTCCGTCGAGAAGAACAGCTGGTCCGACAGGAAAGGGACATCCGCTGTGGTGAAGGCACTCGTCTTCTCTTTGGCGAGCGGACCGAGCGTGAACGGCAAGAAGGGCGAGACGACCGATGAGGCCATCGAGGGATCGGCGTAGACGACAAGGGTGGCGCCTTTCTTGACCTGGTTCGCCACCGCCTCCTGGATGCCCGAGATGAAAAAGGGCGCGTTGACCTTGTAGAGGATGATGATGTCCTCGTTGACCGTCGGGATGATGGGGGGCTGTACGACCGTCACGTTGAAGGATGCGGCGTCGAGGTACTTCTCCAGATAGCCGCCGTAGTCGTTGGAGAGCACGAGCACCGAGACATTCTTCTTGACCGGGACATCGAGATAGAGGGTGTTGTCGGCAGGGTCGTCCCTGCCTGCAGCGGTGGAGAGGATGAGAGTGTGGAGGCCCATGTCCAGGCTCAGGGGGTAGGTGTTCGTCTCCAGGGGCTGGAGAGTGCCGTTGAGCAGCTGCGACTCGGTCGTCCTGCCGTCAGGGCCGACCATCCTGTCGGTAATCGCGAACGGCAAGGAGGTGGAGGCGTAGTTGCGCACGGTGACGCTTACCGTGTCCTTGACCTGGTAGCCGGAGAATCCGAGAAGATTCTGCTCAGGGGGCTCCACGCGCTCGACGATGAGCGACTTGCCCTTCGCGGTGATGAGGGACGCGGCCTTCGCCAGGTCCGTGCCATAGCTGTCGGCGAGGTCGCTGACAAGGACGATGGATCCTGTGCCGTTGAGGAGCTGGTCGGCGAGCAGCAGCCCTGCGCCGATGTTGCTGCCGAGGTCTGTCGGCGTAAGGGAGCGGATGACCGCTCTCGCCTGGCCGGGGCTCACGCCCTCGGCCACCACCTCGGCCGTATCGGCCACGGCGATGACGGTGACCTGGCCGTCGAGATGGTCCATTGCCTTGGCCTGGACCTCGGAAAATTCAGGCCGGACGCTCGCCGAGGTATCGATCACGAGGACGGTGCTGTCCTTGGCCGTGTCCTTCATGTAATGGTAGACAGGGAAGAAGAGGGCCGTGCAGAGCAGAAGGGCGATGAGGAACTGGATGACCTTGAGGGGATCCTTGATGAGACGGCGGAAGAGGGAGGAGAGCTTGCCTTTCTTCTTGCGCTCCAGGAGGAACATCAGCGAAGGTATGACCTTCTCCAGGGGACGCGGCTTGATGAGGAAGAGGAGCAGGAGGACGACAAGCGCCGCGAGCCCATACGTGGCCGTAGGGTTCGTGACCGCGAACTGCGGGAAGACGTGCCGGATGGCCTGGTAGACGCCTGTCAAAAAAGCCATATTACTATAGGGATGACATCACTTAAGTACTATTTATAGCTATTGTTTTCCTGAGCACTGGACATCTCTGACGGCCAGCTATTTAAACGAAAATGGACATCGTGCACAGTATGGGGACGCGCATGGTCCCCTCCCTACCCCCACTGAAGGACCAAGGAAGGTGATACCAATGACCAACATAGAAACAGAATACCAAGAGTACATCCGGGAGCTCTTCTTCGAGCAGATCAAGCAGCTCTCACAAACCGTTTGATCCTTTCTTTTTTCTTCTGCCATCCAGGATCGGGCACGACAGATTTAAATATCGTTACGGACCACTGATAGGCAATGGCGGCGGACAGGAACGGGCAGACACTTCTCGGCGATTTCGCCAGGCAGGAGCCGCAGCAAAGGCCGGTGCAGCAGAAGATGCGCATGCACAGCGCAAGCTCCATCAACACGTTCCTGCAGTGTCCGAGGAAATACTTCTACCGCTACATCCTCAGGCTGCCGAGCCGGCCGTCCATCCATCTGGTCCGGGGCTCGCTCGTGCATGAGGTGCTCGACCGCTTCTTCGACCTCTCGCCGCAGGAGGACGACGAGCAGGCCCTCACCGCGGAGATCCGCCGGCTCTTTTCCGAGGCGTGGCAGGAGCACCTCCCTGAGATCGAAGGGCTCTGCGACGAGGAGCAGCAGGCGTTCTACCGCGAGGAGAGCGCCCGGATGATCGACAACTGGCTCGCGATCACGCTGCGCCACATCAGGGCACTCGCAGAGAAGAAGGGCATAGCCTTTCCCGAGGCGTTCTCCCGGTTCCGGCCGAAACGCGAGACCTACTACAGGTCGGCGAAGATGCCGGTGCACGGCTACATCGACGCAATCCACACGTTCGACGAGAAGGTGCGGATCATCGACTACAAGACCTCCAAATCCTCCGAGTTCAAGGATGAGTACAAGCTGCAGCTCGGGATCTACACGCTGCTCTACCAGGAGAAGCACGGCAAAGCGCCCGATGAAGTGGGACTCTTCTTCCTCAAGGACGACGCGTTCCTGATACGGCCGGACGAGACGCTCGTCGTCAACGCCCTGGAGAAGATCAATATGGTCAGGGCGGGCACGGAGAGCGAGGACATGGACCTCTATCCCCAGCATCAGAGCAGGCTGTGCAGATGGGACAACGCCTGGAGCAGCGGGCAGTGCGACTACTATGAGTACTGCTTCGGCGACAGGCAGGAGGAGCTTTCCCGGCTGCTCGAGGAGAGGGAGGGCCCATGAAGGCGGTCCGGACGGTCGAGCTCGGCCAGGCGGCTGATCCGACGCTCGATCTTGCGATGGACACCCTCCGTGCGGGAAAGCAGGCAATCATCTTCTGCAACAGCAAGCGGTCTGCCGAAAAGACCGCAGAGGACCTGGCAAAGAAGATCAAGCTCTCCGGCAGGACCGAGCGGCTGGCAAAGGAGGCACTGGCGGTCATCAGCCCGCCGACGAAGCAGTGCCAGCGCCTGCATTTCTGCCTCTCAAGAGGGACGGCGTTCCACCATGCAGGGCTTCCCTCAAAGCAGCGCGAACTCATAGAGGATGCCTTCCGCGAGGGCATACTGCAGTTCGTGTGCGCGACCCCGACGCTTGCGGCAGGAGTGGACCTGCCGGCGTTCCGCACGATCATCAAGGACCTGCGCAGGTTCTCTCAAGGGTATTACCAGTACATCCCGGTGATGGAGTACCACCAGATGGCAGGACGCGCAGGCAGGCCAGGAAAGGAGGATCGCGGCGAGGCCATCTGCATCGCAAAGGACGGGAGCGAGGCGGAAGAGCTCTTGGAGAAGTACCTGTTCGGTCCGCCGGAGACGATCTACTCCAAGCTCGCCGTCGAGCCGGTGCTGCGCACGTACTGCCTGAGCCTGATCTGCTCGCGGGTCGTGCGCACCGAGGAGGAGCTCTTCGCTTTCTTCGGCAAGACCTTCTGGGCGCACCAGTTCCAGGACCCTGAGCGCCTCGCCTGGATTATCCGCAAGGTGCTCTCGTCGCTCCTGGAATGGGCGTTCATCGGTGAGGATGCAGGGAGAGTGATGCCGACGCGCCTCGGGATGCGGGTCAGCCAGCTCTACCTCGATCCGCTGACGGCGCACGAGCTTGCCGTCGGATTGTCGCGTACAGGAGAGAGGGCCTTCTCGACGATCGGCGCGCTGCAGCTGATCGCCTCGACGCTGGAGATGCGCCCGCTGCTCGCCTTGCGCGCAAGGGAGTACGAGGAGATAGAGGGTGCGGTCATCGAGCACGAGCCCGATTTCCTCTCGTTCGCGCCCTCGCACTTCGACTACGAGTATGAGCAGTTCCTCAGCTCGGTCAAGACCGCCCGCTTCCTCGAGGAGTGGATGGAGGAGCTGACCGAGCAGGACCTGCTCGAGCGCTACAGCATCAGGCCGGGAGAGATAGCGGCGAAGCGCGACATCGCCGACTGGCTGCTCTACAGCTGCCAAGAGCTGGCGAAACTCATCAGCCTCCAGGAACTGCTCTCGCCCCTGCAGAAACTCCGTGTCCGGCTCAAGTACGGGATAAAGGAGGAACTGCTCCCTCTCGTGCAGCTGAGGAACATCGGACGCGCGAGGGCGAGGAATCTCCACCGCCACGGGATACGGACGCTGGCAGACGTGCGGGCAGCGGACATCGGCAAGCTGTCTGTCCTCATCGGCACGAGGATCGCCCAAGGTATCAAAAGCCAGGTGGGCGCAAAACAGGCAGAGCAGCAGAAGCTCGCAAATGATGCTTCTCCAGAAGACTGATCCCTATCTCGTGATGACCTCTTCGGTATCCGTCAGGTTGACGAGCGCCGAAGGCCTGCCCTGGATCTCGCCCTCATAGATCGTGAAGGCGACGTGCTGGCGGATACCGACGTTCAGATCGTCGATCGCCGTCATGTAGTTCTCGCCGACGAGATTGGCGGAGGTGGTGATCACCGGCTCGCCGAGGAACTCCACGAAGCCGCTGATCCAGTGCGAGGGCAGGCGCACGCCGAGGGTGGAGAGTCCTGCGGTCACCTGGTCGGGGAAGAGCGAAGGGTCCTTGAGACGCAGGATGAGGGTGTAGGGTCCGGGGAGCTTGGCGAGCCACTTCTCCTCTCCGGGCCCGATATGGCAGTGCTCCCTGATCCAGTCCTTGGAAGGGGCGATGATGGAGAAAGGACGGCGATAGTTCGCCTTGATGTCGCGCAGCCTCCTGACCGCCTGATCGTCAAGGGCGTTGCAGCCGAGGCCGTAGATGGTGTCCGTAGGATGGATGAAGATGGCGCCCTCCCTCAGGATCTTCCCGGCATAGCGGTCCTTGTGCAGCAGCAGCTGGTCCTTGGTCAGAATCTCCATGGAAAAGAGTATAGGGAGCGCACTATATATATCTTTTGGCAAGAGGAAGGAAAAGTGAAAAGTTTCCTGCCGCGTCAGAGCAGGTGGAGCAGGTCGACCATGCGGTTGCTGTAGCCCCACTCGTTGTCGTACCATCCGACGACCTTGATGAGATTGCCGTTGACCTTGGTCGAGAGCGCGTCGAAGATGCAGGAGTGGGGATTGCCGACGATGTCGCGGGAGACGATAGGGTCCTCGGTGTACTCGATGATCCCTTTCAGATGGTACTGCGCGACGTTGCGGAAGAGGGTGTTGATCTCCTGCACGCTCGTCTCCCTCTTGAGGACGGCGACGAAATCCGTTATCGAGCCGTCGATGACCGGCACGCGTATCGACATCCCGTCGAGGTTGCCCCTGAGCTCAGGGATCGCCTCTGCAACGGCCACCGCGGCACCCGTGGTCGTCGGGACTATGCTCTGCGCAGCGGCTCGTGCGCGACGCAGGTCCTTGTGGGGCGCGTCGTGTATCTTCTGGTCCCCGGTGTAGGCATGCACCGTCGTCATGAACCCCTTGACCACGCCGAAGTTGTCGTTCAGGACCTTGACCATCGGAGCGAGGCAGTTCGTGGTGCAGGAGGCGTTCGAGATGATGACGTGCTTGCCCCTGTCGTAGAGATGCTCATTGACGCCGCGCACAATCGTGAGGTCGTGGCCCTTGCCCGGAGCGGAGATCAGGACCTTCTTCGCCCCTGCCTGGATGTGCTTCTCTGCGCCCTCGCGCGTGCGGAAGAAGCCGGTCGATTCCACGACGATGTCGACATCGAGATCGCGCCAGGGGAGGTTCGCGGGGTCACGCTCTGCGAACACCGGTATCTCCCTGCCGTTGACCACGATCCCGCGTTCGGTGTAGCCGACGTCGCCAGGGAAGTGTCCGTGGACGGAATCGTACTTGAGGAGGTGCGCGAGCGTCTTCGTGTCGGTGAGGTCGTTCAATGCGACGAACTCGAAACCAGGCTGCTCAAAGCCTGCGCGGAACACCATGCGGCCGATGCGGCCGAACCCGTTGATTGCGATACGGACCATTTTTCACCTCTCCGAAACCTTGAGGGGTCTGGTCCCATGAAAATTATATAAACATTTGTAACTCTTGCGGAGGGAAAGGAAAGAATTTAAAAATCGCGTCGCCCAAACCTCCGGACATGGATGCGGAGAGACTGGCAACGTACCTCCAGACCTATCTCGACAGAGGATACAGCTTCGACTCGCTTCGGGAGCGGCTCCTCTCGATCGGCTTTTCCAAGGAGGCTATAGAGGAGGCTGCGACACTGGTCGGGAGAGGGCGGGAGCCGACGCAGGAGGATTCGCTCTCCGCGTTCCGGGCCGCCGTAGGGGGACAGGATGCCCTGCCCGGTGAGGAGGGCTCCGATGCCGGGCACGATGCCCTCGCCGCAGAGGATGCCTCTACGGTACAGGGAGAATCCTTGCCAGGAGGGAGGCTGCCCTATCACAACCCTTACTTGGCGGCGGGCCTTGCGCTGCTCACCCTCTCTATCCTCTATTTCCGCTGGCTCGCCGAGTACGGGAAAGCCCTCGGTCTGCGCCCGGTGTTCCTTGCCGTGCCGGTGCTCCATCTCTACGGCCTGATCTTCCTCTCGCGCAGGCTTTCCGGCCGGCTGGCCCTCTCCGCCGTCCTCCTCTACCTGCTGCTCCTCGTCTTCCCGTGCGGCATCCTGATCGTGCAGCAGAAGAGCAACGACCTCTCTGGGGCAAGGGCATGAGACAGGTGCGCATGCTCTCGCTCGACCTGGACGGCACGATCGTGACGCACCGCTTCGACGTGAAGGTCTGGAGGACCGTGCTCCCTAGCGCATACGCGAAGGACCGCGGCATCGGTCTCGCGCGCGCACGACGTGAGACGTATGCGGAATACGAGCGCCTGCGCGGCATCAGGGAATGGACGGACCTGTCGTTCTGGATATCCCATTTCCGGCTGGACACGACGGAGAAAGCGCTGCTCAGGGAGGCCGCGCCGGCGTTATCGTCCTACGCCGATGCGGCGGTCCTCGACAGGCTCAGGAAACGCGTGCCGCTTGTCCTCGTCACGCAGTCGACGCGCGCGTTCATCGCGGCGAAACTAGGAAGGAGGCAGAGGCTCTTCTCCCATATCCTCTCCGTGCCCGACGACTTCTCGAGGCTGCGAAAAGACGAGGAGGTGTTCGTCCGGGTCGCAGGAAGGATCGGGGTGCCGGCAGCATCGCTGCTCCACGTCGGCGACCACCTCGACTTCGATTACCGGCTTCCGAAGAGGGCGGGATGGCAGGCCATGCTCCTCAACAGGAGCGGGAGGAAGGGCATCCCTGAGATACGACAGGTCACGACGCTGCGCAGGCTCCTCAAGCTCTTCCCCTAGCCGCTCGCGCAGCGGCCGATAAGGCTGTTTCCTGCGCCGTTGAAGGTGTGCATCTCGCTCGTCTCCTGGTCCTGGAAGGAGAAGAGCACCTTGACCGCATAGGCATAGCCCGCCGGCTCGCCGCTGCAGGGGTTCGCCGATCCCGAGAGCGAGGCGTTAATCATAGCCTCGCCGCCCGGGTTGATGGCCGATGCGCCGGTATAGAAGACCTGGTCGGGCGTGTCCTTGCCGTTCTTCGAGATGTTGATCCCCTTGACGATAATGACCGCATCGAGGTTGTTCCTCACGAGCAGCTTCGCGTCCGTGCCCTGAGCGCCCGAAAAGCTGTAGGCCATGATGCCGACATCGGCGCCCTTCCAGAAGTTGGCGCTCGCCTGCTCGCCCGCGTCCGAGCCTATGGAAGTGCTGCTATGGAGCGAGATCGCGAGCACGCCGGCGATGAGGAGCACGACGGCCAGGATGATGAGGTATTCGGTCGCGGTCTGGGCATTGTCCATGGAGCTTCCTCTAAAACAGGAAGAAGGAAAGAAAAAGGAGGGAAAAGGTTTAATTCGCGCAGGTCCCTTCGAGCTGGTTGCCCTCGCCCGTGAAGACGTACGTCGCGCCCGTGGTCTGGTCGGTGTACTGGATCCAGATGTTGGAGATCCACGAGTCGCCGGCGGCGTTGCAGATGTCGCCCGGCGTGTTGACCGTGCCTGTCCACGTCTTCTCGGTGCCTGGACCGAGCGTGATGTTCTCCTGGGTCAGCGCGACCGTCGCGGGATGGGCACCGTTGTCGGACATGTTCACGTAATTGATGATGATTGGGTCCGCCATGTTGTTGCGGATATTGAGCGTCACGGTATCGCCGACATGTGCGGCGTAGGACGTGATCGCGATCTGGGAGGTCTTCCAGTAGGCGGCGCTTGCCCTGCTGCGGGCGCCTGTGCCGATGCCTGGGATGCCGCCCATCACGCCGACAACAATGAGTGCGATAATGATTACCACCGCAAGGATAATCATGTATTCTGTAGCAGTCTGGGCCTTTTTCATCGCCATTTTGTTTACCTTCAGTTTCGTTAAATCTTTGTCAAATGATCGTTTAAGATTTGATTTACGCTTTTTATTGGTCAACTATTATATAAATGTTTCGTCGTGTTTTGGAGGGCCTCAGAGGGTTTTCTTTTTCCACCAGAGAGTGGTCATCCCTTACAGACAACGCTGCAGTGGACAGAGTGGACAGCCACGCACGGCACCTATTAATTCTATAAAACGCCAGATGACATCCATAGGTTCCGTCCTGCAAACTATACAAATCGTGCCGCAGGATGCGCACCGCTGAAGGACACGCGGTATAGATATTGAACAACCACATATTGAAGGACAACAAAATATATAAATGAGGATGGCGTAAAGGGAGAGTGGAAAAAATACAAGATATTGTGGGTTTTTGGTCTCTTGACCACAAGATGTTGTGTGTGAGGTGAATGGCGTGACAGGCGCGACGTTGGAAGGGATGGCAGCGATCACAGTGAAGAAGCGCACAGGAGAGGTCGTGCCTTTCTCAAGGGAGAAGATCATCAATGCCGTCTTCAAGGCTGCGAAATCAGTGGGCGGCACCGATCTCGATGAGGCGGGCAGGCTTGCCGACAAGGTGGTCGAAGCCCTGCTCAAGCTCGCCGGATCCTCGGGACCGCTCGATGTGGAGACCATACAGGACACGGTAGAGAAGGTCCTGATCGAGCAGGGCCATGCGAAGACCGCCAAATCATATATACTGTACAGGGAGAAGCACAAGGAGGAGCGCGAACTAAAGGCCCTCCAGCGCCTTGCCGAGGACGAGGTGGAGCTGGACGACCCGGTCAGCAGGAAGCTCCTGCAGATGTTCTCCTTCGAGAGCAAGCTCGCCAAGGTGGTCGGCAAGGACCTGCTCAACGACTACCGGACGCTGTCGCTGCGCCTCCGAAAGCTCCAGGCAGCAGGGGAGCTCCAGCTGCATCCGAAGGACAGCTACCTGGGAGGTTCCGACCTCGCCAAGAACATCTACCAGAAGAAGTACTATCTCAAGGACCTGGACGGCCAGCCGATCGAGGAGCGGCCGGAGGACACCTTCGCCCGCATCGCCTCCTTCATCGCGGCGATCGAGCCGACAGAGAAGAAGCAGCTCGCTTGGGCAAAGGCGTTCTACGAGGCGCTCTATGAGGGATACTTCATACCGGGCGGACGCGTCATCGCAGGCGCAGGCGACCTCTACCGCCTCAAGACCCTCGCCAACTGCTTCGTCACCCTGATCAAGGGGGACAACATCGAGTCCATCTACAATTCGGCGTACGACTGCGCGCGCACCTATTCCTTCGGCGGCGGGATCGGAACGGACATCTCGGTGCTCCGCCCCAGGGACGCCGTCGTGCACAACGCGGCGGACAAGTCCACCGGCGCCGTGTCCTTCATGGAGCTCTTCTCGCTCACGACCGGCCTGATCGGGCAGTCCGGCAGGCGCGGGGCGCTGATGCTCACGATCGACGTCAAGCATCCCGACGTCGTCGACTTCATGAGGGTCAAGCAGAACTCCAACTGGGTGACCAAGCAGATCGTCGAGCAGTGCAGGTGGAGCAACCAGTTCTCCGACGTCCAGCTCGAGGAGATCGAGCGCCAGGTGCGCGAGAACACCCAGGTCCGCTTCGCCAACATCAGCGTCAAGATATCTGACGAGTTCATGCAGGCGGTCGAGGAGCAGAACCGCCATGGAAAGGACGCGATCCTCCTCTACCTCAAGGACAAGGACGTCGACAACGGCCCGCAGCTCCAGGGCGGGGACCGCAACTACTCCTTCGGCATGCCGGCGAAGCCCATCGGGAAGTACAAGTTGGTCAAGGCCTTCCGCAGCATCGAGGAGCTCAACAAGCACCTCAAGGACAACTACGGGCAGCTCGCGCCCGTGACCGAAGAGATGCTCGGCTCTACGAGCTCGCGCGACGTGTTCGGCGACTACGTGATCAAGGGCGCCGACCAGGACTTCGCCGTCCGGAGAGCAGGGGACTTCATGCTCTACTACTACGCCAAGCAGACCGGCGAGATCAAGCGCCTGGTCAAGGCCCGCGACATATGGAACACGTTCGTGGAAGGCAACTACAGGACCGCAGAGCCCGGCCTGATCTTCTGGAGCAGGATGAGCGGATACTCCCCCTCCAATTACGTCGGCCGGCCCATCTCCTCCACGAACCCGTGCGGCGAAGTCCCGCTGGAGAGCGGCGGGGCGTGCAACCTCGCGAGCGTCAACCTCTCGCGCTTCGTGCTGGACGGCTACACCGACCTTGCACAGCTCGACCTGGAGAGGCTCGGCGAGATGGTGCACACCACCGTGCGTTTCCTGGACAACGTCGTCAGCTGGAACGAGCGCCTCAACCCCCTGGAGGACCAGCGGGACGCAGCCACGCTCACCCGGCGCCTCGGCCTCGGCGTCGTCGGGATAGCGGACATGCTCAACCAGCTCGGCCTCGGCTACGACAGCGACGAGGGCATCGCTCTCATCGAGAAGGTGATGCGCTTCATCGCGAACAAGGCGTACGAGGCCTCTGCGCTCCTCGCCGAGGAGAAGGGGGCGAGCCCGCTCTTCTCCTACGACGCCTACAGCCGGGGACCGTTCTTCGCCGAGGCGCTCAGCGAAGAGACGAAGGACCTCATCCGGGAGAAGGGACTGCGCAACATCGCGATTCTCGCGATAGCGCCGACCGGCACGATCTCGAACATCGTGCTCGGGTTCAGGAACGGCGAGACCCATTACGTCGGGGTCTCGGGCGGCGTCGAGCCGATCTTCGCCCTCTACTACACCAGGCGCTCCGAGTCCTTCGGCAACATGTTCTTCAAGGTCTTCCACTCCACGGTCCAGGCGTACCTGGACATGAACGGCCTTACCGAGCAGGCGAAGTCCGCGGACGAGGAGAAGCTGCGCGAGCTCATCCCCGAGCACTTCTTCAGGACGGCGCACCACATCGTGCCCGAGCAGCGTGTCCGCGTCCAGAGCGTCTGCCAGAGGTTCGTCGACCAGAGCATCTCCTCGACGGTCAACCTTCCTGAGGACATCGAGCCCGAGACGATCTCGCAGATCTATCTCAACGCGTGGAAGCACCACCTCAAGGGCATCACGATCTACCGCGAGGGGAGCCGCTACCCGATCCTGCAGTCGGAGGAGAAGAAGACGGAGTTCCACGGCTACAAGGAGAAGACCTTCAAGCTCAAGGGCGCCGACGGGAGCACGTACGAGGGGACGGGCGATACGGTCATCACGCTCCCGAGCGGGAAACTTTCCACCATCTACCATGTAATCAAGGAACAAGGAGGGAACCAGCAATGAACACCAACAGCTTTTTCACCGTGGAGGAGGTCGTCCGCAAGAACTTCGTGGTCCCGGCGGCGGCCCCGGACAGCGAGGAGAGCATCGACGTGACGGACAACGGCCTTGCGGTGTGCCCCATGTGCAACCAGCAGACCCTCAGGGTGGAGAACGGCTGCCACAGCTGCATCAACGAAGAATGCGGCTATTCCAAGTGCGACATGTAGGAAGGATATGGCAAAGGTCTATACGAAGGTCGGCGACTTCGGCTGCACGATGATACGGCAGGCCAGGGTCGGGAAGGACGCGCCGGTGATTGAGGTCATCGGTGCGATCGACGAGCTGCAGTCCTCGCTTGACCTCGTCAGGCTCTACGCCATCAAGGCCTACTGCTCGATGATCGAGAAGATCCAGGACAAGCTGCGCCATCTCGCGGGAGAGGTGGCCGGCTACATCACGGATGAAACGATGCTCGTGACCGAAGAGGACATCAAGCATTTCGAGGAGCTGATCGACCAGATGGCCGACGTCGTGCCGAACAAGTTCATCCGGTTCAACGCGCCGGCTGCCGTGTACCTCAACGAGGCACGCGTGCGCGCCCGCTCCCTCGAGCGCAAGATGGTCCCGCTCCTCAAGGACGGCCGGGTGCGCGACGTGATGTACCGCTACGTCAACCGGCTCTCCGACGTGTTCTTCGTCCTGTCGTACAAGCTCGAGTTCAGCGTGGAAGACTACGCGCCACGGGCGTGACGGCGATCATCCTCTTCCTTCCGGCGTGAAGTCAGGAGCGGGCATCTTCCCTTCTAGCCTGCCTTCGCGTATCCTTGCAAGGTAGATGAGGGGTTTTGGCGAGCCGTGCAGGCGAGGCGCTTTCGCATACTTCCTGAGCTTCTTTGAATATCCGGCGAAGAGAAGGGCATGCGGCCTGCTCAGGAGCACCCCTTCCGCGTGCGACTTCACTGTCAGGACGAATTCCGGAGCCTTGCCGAGCCCTTCTCCCGAGGCGCCCAGCTTCCCGCTGATCCTCATGTAGACGACACGGTCATGCCCGACCGATCCCCTGCGCACGGCCGCCGATCCTTCCATTATCTTCGCGAGGGTATCGCCGGGAACGGTCTGGAGGCAGACCGCATAGTACTCGTCCTTCGTGTCCGTCCGGAAGAGCTGGAAATCGGAGAGGAAGAAGCGCGACTGCAGGCCCCTCACGTCAGCCGCCACCTCAAGAAGCGTACGGTTCCTGTACCGCAGGATAGGCACATATCTATCCGAAAGCCCGGTCACGATATTGCTCACGAAGTAGGCGTCGTAGTCATGGACTTGTGTTTGGCCATGGCGGTCGAGCTCCAGGCGGAGGTCCCTCATGCGGGCCGGCTCATCGCCGTGCATAGACGCGCGCGGCATGTCCTTCACCGTCATGGTCCCCTCGAGTATCCTGGCCATGCCGTCGGCGAGCTCCTCTCTTGTTATCCTTCTGCATACCCGACCGGTCAGGGCGTTCACGGTCCCCTCCAGCCTGAAGAATCCCCGTGTGTTGAGGAAGGACCTCTCATCGATGAAGGGCAGGATGTCCTTTCTTGCGCCGGCGATCTGCGCGAGGATGTCCTTTCGCATCCTGACGCTCTGCCGTTCGCGCTCGCGCGGATCCGCTATAGAGGATATGGACCGCGCATGGTTCCCGGCGCCGAAGCAGAGGTGGAACCCCTTCGATCCGGTGAACCTTATCCACTCCAGCGGATGGCCTCTCCCTTCCATGAGCGCTATGAGAGAGAGAGCGGCTTTTCTTGCATCCTCGAGATCCGTCGCATCTACATCGAAGATGAGATCGCTAGAAAGGAATATCCCGTTCTCCGAGAGGTTCCTCTCCTTCGAGTACGGTCCGATCCTCCGGGGATCGAGCCAGAGCGCCCCCGAGTAGACCGCTTCGGCAGGACAGTAGCGCAGCAGGTACCGTCTCAGGTCATCGGCATCCCTTATCCGATCCCTTATCCTGATCACGCGGCCATCGGCGAGGAAGAAGCGGAAGCTCCTCCACTGAGGGTCCTTCGGGAGATGGAGCACGGTATGGCTATAGTAGGCTCGGAGGGCTTTCGTGCCCCCGCCTCTTCTCCGATGGATGCGCCTGATGAGCCCGAGCGTCCGATAATAGATGAGATGCCTTCTCAGGAGGGACCTTATCCGATAGAGGAGCTTATGGGCCTTCTCCATTTCATGGGCGCGCGGGAGATGCATCTGAAGATGTCCGGCGGAGGGGGGAACGGGCGACGGTTTTTATAAAAGTTTTCGTTCCGCGGCAGCGGCCATATCCCTGCCTGCTTCCCTGTCCCAGAGCAGAGCAAAATTTATATAATCGCCCCGCGACAGGAATAGGGTCTAGGGATCCGCAAGGAGATGACGCATAAACACTGATAAAGAGGGATGAGCCATCTAGACTACGCTCATACCTCACCCTTCTCTATCCCTCTTCGGCTACCCTCCGAGGATGTACAACGCGAGGCCCTTCGCGGCCTCGGACAGGATCCGCGCAAGCATCCTACATGACCCTAAGAGACGCCCGGAACCGAGATAGGCATACATCAGGCCGGCGTGAAGGCCGACAGCCTCCACCATGAGCACCATGCGCACGCGCCGCATGTCCAGGCCGCGCGCCCCCATTGCGGAGACGAGACTATCACTGCCTTCCCTCTTCTGGAGGAAATCCGGCAGCACGCCGTACTTCCTCTCGAACCGGCAGCATCCCACCCCGTACCAGAAGAACTTCTTTAGGGTCCCCCATGCGCCTGTGCGCGAGTAATGGTTTATCCTGAGGGTCTCGTAATGCAGGATAGGTATCTTCCTTTCTCTCATCCGCCGCACCATATCGGTGTCCTCGTTCGTGACGAAACTCTCGTCGAAGAGCCCGATGCGATCGAACACCGAGCGCTTTACTGCATAGCAATCGGCAAGCATCTTGACCTTGCGCACGCCTTCCCTGACGAGGGGACAGGACCTGACGTATACCTCATGCTTCAGCTGCCATACGGCGTTGTAATAATTGTCCGTGTACGGGTCGAGGCAGTGCGCGTGGACGACCTCCGCGCAGCCGCCGAGTATTGCCGAGAGCTCTTCCATGAAGCCCTTTGCGAGCGTACAATCATCGTCGATGAAGAGGACGTAGGGAGACTTCGCCATGCGTATGCCGGCGTTCCTCGCAGCGGAAGGACCGGCGTGCCCCTGCCGGACATACCGCAGGTCCGGATAGCGCTGCGCTGCGTCCTGTAGGTACTTCGCGGTCCCGTCGCCCGATCCGTCGTCGACGATGATCACCTCCCTGACGAGACCGTTGTCCTGCGCGTACACCGAGCGTATGCACCTGGCAAGGCTATCACGCCGATCATGGGTAGGGATGACTACAGAGACCGCATGCCTGCCGACGCCTGCCGATGGGCATCCTTTCATGGCCTCCTCCCCCTTACGGAATCGATCCAACGGTAGCATGCGAACGCGATCCTCCTGCATCGTGAGACCATGTCGAACTTCATGGAATGGACCAGCTTCTTCCTTTTCCTCCTGATCGCCGGTATGGACAAGGGCAGCCCGCGCCAGGCTATGGCGAGCGGACGGCCCGGTCCGACGAAGCCCGCCACTTCGAACCCCAGGTAGAGGACGAGAGTGGTGAAGACTATATCTTCCCCTATCCCCGACTGCGCGAGCTGCTCTGCGCTGAACGGGCAGCGCCTGGCCATCGCCATGACCGCCCCGTATGAATATATCTCTGCCCCGCCCTGGATATGCTCGCCCTCTATGTAGTCTGGATGGGTTTCCTTTACGCCCTGCACGACGGCGCTCCAGTCGAGCGCATCGTTTTGGAACTCGTCACGGAAGGGAGAGAAATCCCTTACCTCGTCGTTGCAGTTCCTCCTGTAGCTGCCCATCTCGCCGACGCGCGGATGCTCCTTCAGATATGCGCAGATATCCTCGGCAAGCCCGTGCCCCACCATGAGCGAATCAGGATCCACCTTGAGGAGCGCGCAGAAGCTGAAATGCTCTGCCGCATATTCCATGCCCTTCCACAGCGAGAGCGTCCCGCCCTCATATCCCATCCCGGAGGACCTCCGTCCTCCTTCATCTGCGGTCGCCCTTTTTTTGTAGGTCCTCGTGACGCCGACGATATGGAGGTTTGGATACATCTCCCCCAACCGTTCCAGGCGCGCGGCGACCTCCTTCCCGTTGCCGTTGTTGAGGGCGATGAAGGGTGTGCCCCTGAGGTAGACATCCATCGAGCGCAGCAGGTCGCGTACCCCCCTGCATTCCGCGACGCTGCTGACGATGCAGACGACGACCAGGTCAGTGCGCACCTTCTTCCCCAACATGTCAGCGCCTCCTCGCATCCGATTTCCTTCCCAGACGACGGACGAGACCTGCCGGCGCCTGCCGCAATGACTCATATGAGGGGAGGCCGCAGGCACGCAGGACGCGGACGACGGCATGCAGCGTCCTCTTCATCCTCCATCGTCTCCGGTATCGCCTGTTCATGGAACTGATGAGGCGCGAACGCTCCCGCGTATCCGCCATTTCTTCTCCTATAGGTCTTCGGGGACCCGTTCGTCTCCTGCCGAAATCGCGTATCAGCTGCGCCCTCCTGAGGTTGTCTTTCCACTCAGCGTGGAACCGGCTCTCCTCCTTCCAGGGGAAGTCTGCGCCGCAGAAATGGACGACGGGGAAGAGATACCCCTTTCCGAGAAGGACCTGTTTGCGGTCCGTGAAGGGCGCCGCGTCCACCATGCAGAGCTCGAAGATGTTGAAGATAGGCAGCAGCTCCTTCCAGGAATCGCGGAAAGCGATATTCAGGACCGCCTGGTCGCCGTAGATGACCGGCGAGAGCCGAAGGTATATCCTGCGGAGCCTGTCGAAGGCCGTCGGGGCGATGGACGAGGTCTCGAAGGCCATGAGCCCGGAATTGAAGAAGGGGACTTCCCTGTACTGACGCTTCAAGGAGGCATAGAGACGCTCATGCCTCCTGTCCTCTGGCTTCCGGAAGTTGAACCCGGAGGGGCTCACGTCACGCACCGCATTGAAGCCGCGGGCTTTTGCGAGGGCCTCAAGGCTCCCCCTGACCATCATGTCGGCGTCGAGGAACACCACATGTGCCCATCTCCTGAAATAGGGCGTGAAGAGATAGAGCTTGCTCATGGATATGATGGAGCCTTTCCTGGGAAGCGCAGTGCCGACCTGCCTGCATTCCTTCACGTGTATCCCACGGTCCCTGAACCAAGCGAGCTCCCTTCGCGGCACCTCATGCGCGAGCAGGAGATAGTCCCCGCCCCACATGCCTTCCAGATGTGCGCTCGCGAAGAGCTGCTTCGCCTGAGAGAGATAGTTCCTGTCCGCAAGGGTCACGAAGACCGAATCTTTTCTTCCCATAGGATATAGCATAGTTTTCTCTAGCAGGAGTCATGCCATGATATAGTGCCGGAGCCTGCCTATCTCCTCGGCGAGGTTCTCGGGTCTCAGGAACCGGTCGGCATACTCACGCTCGACTATACGGCCGCAGTCATGCACGAAGACGTGCCCCCCTTTGCGTGCCAGCCTCGACGCCGCATAGATGCTCTTCATCCTCCCCGGGAGGTCATCCCTCCACCCGGCGGGCGCATCGATGAGGACGACATCCCAGCGTGTCCCTGCTATGCTCTTAGGCAGCCTGAGCGAGAGCCTCTCCTCCGTCTTGAGCAGCTTTTTCCATTGCGTCCTTCTCGTGCCGTAGGCGACAAGGCATGCCTCGATCCCGTGATCCCTGGACCTTGCACGCTCAAGCCATTCCTCAGAGTCCTCTATGAATGCTGTCCTCCCGCCCCTGTTGGCCCGGATCCAGAGCCGGCTGTCGTTGCCGACGCCGAAGACAAGGAGGTTGCAGGGCGCAGAATCATGGACCTGCCGGAGGATGCTGCAGAGCTCTTTGGCGTGCAGCTGTATGCCGCGAAAGGATCTCAGCGTCCAGAGGTATATCAATCGCAGGGGTGAGCATGCTCCTGCGGTGCCTGTCATCGGACGCTCCCCCTTCCTTTCCCTGAGAGGTACATCGAGACGCCATGCTCCACATCACCGTCATGGATGACACTCCCTCTCTCCAGGAGGACCGTGCGCGTACAGAACCGCCTGATCACCACAGGGTCGTGCGAGACGAGGAGTATGGTCTTGCCAGCTCCCTTGAACTGCTCGAAGACGCGGTAGCATCTCTCCCGGAACTGCTGATCGCCTACTGCCAGAGCCTCATCGACGAGCAGGATATCGAAATCCGAGTGTATCGCGATGGAGAAGGCGAGCCTCGCACGCATGCCGGAGGAGAAGTCCTTGAGCCTGGTGTCCATGAACCGCTCAAGCCCGGCGAAGGAGACGATCCCCGGCTGCTTCCTGCGTATCTGGCGCCTGCTCATGCCCATGATTGCCCCATAGAGGAAGAGATTCTCCTTCGCCGTCATCTCCTGCTGGAAGCCGGCACCTAACTCAAGGAGTGTCGCCACCTGTCCGTCCACGGCGATGCTGCCTTCAGAGGGCACGAGTATCCCTGCGATGATCTTGAGCAGGGTAGACTTACCCGACCCGTTGTCCCCTAGGATCCCGACGAACTCCCCGCGCCGGATGGCCAGCGAAACATCCTTGAGCGCGAAGAACGTCTCATACGTCGTCCTGCGGCCGATCGACGTTATCTCCTCGAAGAGCGTGGTGCGTTTCCTGTGCGGTATCCGGAACCTCTTCGATAGGCGCCGCACGGACAGCGCGACATTCCCAGCCAGATTCCCCCCTCGCATCTTCACAGCTCCTCGGCGAAATAGGGGCTCATCCTAGCGTATGTGAGGCGACCTGCGAAATATGCCACGAGGCAGATTGCAGCGGTGATGAGGATTGACGGCGGCGGCAGCGTACCCGTGATGAAGACGCCACGCGCGACGGTGATGATGCTTGCGAGAGGATTGAGCATGTAGTATGCGGAGTACTTCGACGGTATCGAGGCTGCCGAGTACGCTACCGGCGTGACCCAGAAGCCG
>JBJKRA010000121.1:0-11235 GCA_046704905.1 Candidatus Woesearchaeota archaeon | reverse complement strand
CATCGGCCAGCACGGGAGATGGGACGATCGAACGCTCGAGCGCATCGCAGGTGCTGCCGCAGGCCTCGGCCTTTCCGTGACCCTCAAGCCGCTCATCAACACGAGGAGCGGGCAGTCGAGGACCCGGATCGACCCGGAGGATCCGGACAGCTGGTTCGCCTCCTACGACAACCTCATGACGAGGCTCGCCTATGCAGCGGACAGGGCAGGCGTGACCAGCTTCATCGTCGGCTGCGAGCTCGACACGGTGCTCGTAAAATATCCGACGCGCCTTGCGCAGACGATTGGCGCGATCAGGGATGCCGGCTACAGGGGAAGGATCGCTATCGCGACGACCTTCACCGGCGAGGAGGACGTGAAGAAGATTGCTCTCCTCAATGCGATCCCTGGCAACGACGAGATCGCCCTCGATTTCTACGTGCCCATGAGGGAAAGGCTCGGGAAGGGAGAGGGATGGCACGAGGCCGGCTACTACATAAAGAAGATACTCGCCGCGGCAGACAGGCCCGTGCTGTTCAGCGAGGTGGGCTACCGCAGCGTGAAGGGCGGCGACAGGGATTCCATGTTCGACTACAGGAGAAGGGGCCCGGTCGACACGGCGCTGCAGCGCAGAAGATACCGTGACTTTGCAAAGGCGGTCCTCGCCTACGCCGACAGCGGGAAAGGCATCGTCGGCGTGGACTGGTGGATTACCGATTCCCCCTCGTTCGTCGGGGACATCGGCCGGGTCCCCCGGCCCACCGGCTACAGTCCCTTCAACAAGCCGGCGGAGAGGACGCTCGAGAACCTCAACGGCAAGAGGCGCTTCTACTTCTACGCGAGGAAGAGATAAGGGATGGTGGGGTTGGGAGGATTTGAACCCCCGACCACGTGCGCCCCGGGCACGCATCATACCAAGCTAGACTACAACCCCGTATGCGGCGTAGGGAAGAGGCACCCTTTTTAAATCTTTGTACAGGAGAATGCGCAGCGGCACCCGGAAAGGGGAAGGGGAGCTACCTCTTCTCCGCTTTCTTGCGGACCCTGCGGATGGGCAGGTCCTCCATGAAATCGAGCTGCATCTGCTGGATCTCGAGCAGCCGCTCCCATTGGTGGCGCATCAGGCTGTCGATCTTCTCATGCAGCGTCCGTATCTCGATTTCCGCCTTGAGATTGACCTTGTAGTCGTACTCGGCGCGCAGCCGGTCGCGGTCCTCCTTCCGGTTCTGGCTCATCATGATGACCGGCGCCTGGATTGCGGCGAGGCAGGAGAGGATGAGGTTGAGGAGGATGAACGGATAGGGATCGAACGGACGGTTCACGATGACGTAGACGTTGACCAGTATCCAGAGGATGAGGAAGCTGCCGAAAGCCATGATGAACGTCCAGCTGCCCCCGAAGTCGGCGATCCTGTCGGAGAGGCGTTCGCCGAAGGTCAGCTGCCGGTCGAACTGCGTCTCCATGTTCTGCACGAGCGTCTCGTTCTCGCTCATGCTCTCCACGACCTCCCTGTCGAGCTTGGAGAGCTCGCCGCTGCTCGCCTCGATCATCTGCGCGATGTAGGCCTTACGGTAGCGCTTGAGCGCCTGGTGCGAGATGTAGCGCGAGTCGTCCCAGTCAGGGAAGTCCGCCTGGATTAGCTTCGCCACGCCGTTCCTGACGAGCGGAGCCGGCACCGCCTCTGCGAAGGGGATCTTGTGCTTCGTCACGTGGCAGACGACATGACCTATGCGTCGCTGGGGCATATCGCTTTTTCGGCAGGCGATTGTTTTTAAATCTTGCGGCGAAGCTGATTTGTCCAGGAAGAGCCAGAGATCCCTAACTCTATTTGGGCAGGGTTATAAAACACGGATTCGTTAGAAGAGACCATTGTAATAAGTGTAGTAGTAGCAATAGAAATAAAGATAGATTTATATACTAAAAGAACATACCCTACTTAGCAAATCGCGGAGGTCAAGAAAAATGGGATTCAAAGGTTTTAGTGAAGAAGATTTGGTTTACTTTCAGGATATACCGCGAAAGACGGGAACTGGCCATTCGGAAGAACAAAAAAAATTCTACAATGAACATAAGAATCAAATCAAAGATCTCGAAAGAAGATTCAAATCCCTCTTTCAAGATATCGACCTCCTTTTAAAGGTCAAGAATGGATCAGAATACCTATTTGACATAACTCAACTGCATCAGCACTTTGGAGCAGAGTACGATTGGATGTGGGGAGCTTTTCATACTAACTTACGCAAACGCCAGAATGACATTCAGCTTTTCATAAACCTGGGTCTATTTTCGAATGAGGATACTGATGAAGAGCCAACATTGAATGTTGGACTTGCAATCGACGCACTTGACGAGGAAGAACCTTATGAGACTTATAAGAAAAATCTGAACTCGCTCCGCGAAAAATTGAACGAAGTAATCCTCAGCAGCAAGAATGAATATCGCTTCACTATAGAAGACGGTCCTGAAGACAACGAACTGCCAGGGACAAGAGAAGAAAATCTTGCATATTGGATGAAATCGCCCCGTAGTATCTGGGTCTCCTTCAGAAGAGATGAAATACTCGATCCGGGTTTCTTCGAGAAGGTGAAGTCAGTGATGCTAGAGCTCTATCCGATATTCCACAAACTTGTGGAGATGGAGAAGGCTAAACAAGATTAAAACAAGATGGTAAAGAGCAGAAACGACATAGTTATCACAGTCAAGCGGCAGGAGGAGACCATCAGCATAAGACTGCCTCCAAATTCAGAGCTCTTGGAGACTGGCTTGAGAGTATTGAGCGAGAACAGCCTTGATGAAAGCATGTCCGAAGAAGGATATGAGGCCTATCGATATCCCCCATGGCTCTCCGACGAGTTGCGAGCAGATGCCAAATTCAGAGAAGAATTCGATAAGGTATGCGAAGAATTCGGTGTAGGGTATTATGAAAAGCATAAAATTTCCAACATAATAGAAATCTCATCCGAAGGGCAGAAGGTGATCATCAAGGAAAAGCCGGACGAGAAAGAATGGATAAGATTCTTGACATCGCTCGTAGATAAGATAGAAAAAGAGAATGTGAGATTCGTGATGGTGCATCTGGCAGGAAGCATCAAGGATGAGGAGAAAGATAAGATTATAGATACGGCGACCAGACAATTTATTCATTTTCCCATCAGAAGATATTATTCGATGAGAAATGACAAGACGACGCTCATGGAAATATTTTTCTTCGGCAGCAATGTAGACAAGGCGCTTTATGATAGACGCTAAAGCTTTTTTCGCATCATCGTAGCGATCTTCCCTATCGTATTGATGTTGCGCATCGTCCCTCCCTGCGCCTCCTTGGGCAGCTTCAGCTTCGACCGTCCCATTCCGTCGGGATAGCTGATGTAGAGCTCGCGCCTGCTCGCCGGCTCGCTGCGTACATACTTCAATTCGGTGTGGGAGTCAGTAAAAGGGAAAGGTAACTACTATGAAATAGTAATATTTATATAAGACCGCCCCATCGACAGGGACATGCGCAGCACCATTGCGATGAAGTACAAGCAGGACGGGGAAAGTTTCTGGCTCAAGGCTGCAAGGGACGAGCGCGGGAAGCTGGCGATCAGGCAGGAAGTCAAAGCGCTCCTGGAACTGGAGCACGAGAACATACCGAAAATTATCGACTATGACAGCGGCTACAATCATCTGATCATGGAGTACCTGCCCATACCAGACTTAGAACAGCTCAGCCCAGCAAGCATGGGTGAGGCGATATCCATCCTCAAATCAAGCATCGACACCATCGCCCACCTGCATCAGAACGATTGGATCCATTACGACATCTCGAGAGGGAATCACCTCTGGGACGGCAGCAATGGTAAGATTGTCGACTTCGGGCTTTCCTATTCCCTTGCCGAGATGCCTGAACATCTCAAATGCAAGCCTCCTTTCACTCCCACCTACGCAGCGCCCGAACGGTTGGCAGGCAACCTTGCCTGGGGAAAGGCATCGGACATGTACGCGTTCGGCGTCCTTGCGCAGATCCTTTTCACGCAGGTCCAGCTCCCTGCCCAGAAGAAGACCGGGCTCCACCCTCCTCCCGAGGAGTTCCAAATGGATCCTGTCCTCGAGGAAACGATCAAGCGCTGCGTGAACAGAGACGCCCCAAAGGAAAGACCTGGCGCAGAAGAGGTAAAGGAAGCCGTCTACAACGCAGCGGCCCGCGAAGACCTTCTCTAGAAAGCAAGGGATGGGGCTGCGAGGATTCGAACCCCGGTCGGGCGGCCCCGAACCGCCAGTGATACCAAGCTACACTACAGCCCCTGGTGATAAGGTGAGGAAATGCTCACTATTTAAAAAGCTACCTGTTCCCGGGACGCGAAAGTTTAAATAAAAAGCCTCCAAGAGAACGCACAGGCCCGAGAGGCCGGAGGAAACACCATGAAGACACTCAATCTGTTGCAGCTGATCTTTGAGATCATCGTCGCCGTCGGCTATGCGGTCGGGCTCATCCCGTTCATGTACCTGTTCACCGTCTGGTTCGTCGTCCCGCTGACGGTCGCCGATCTCGTCTTCTCGATTCTCACCAAGAACAAGACCATGCCTTTCACGATCACGAACGTGGTGATGGCGTTCCTCAGCCTCATCCCGCTGGTCGGCTACGTCACCCGGATTGTGGGCATCGTCATGTCCATCATCTCTGCGGTCAAGGTGGGCAAGCTCAAGAACTAAACTTTTCCTTTTTTCCTTCTATCCTTTCTCCCGTCCAGGTAGAGCGCTGCCCCCGTCCCTACCAGGGCCACCAGGACGGCAAGCAGTATCCAAGGAAGGGCTGCCGGATGCGAGACGTCCCCCTGCGGCGCTACAGCAAATGCCGTGGTCGTCGTCGTGCTCGCGGCCGTCGTCGTGCTGAGGAGGGCGGTGGTCGTGACCGTGGTGGTCGTAGTCTCTGCGACAGGTTTCTGCGGGACTCTTGCGAACGCGTACCATGAGAAGCTGGAGAGGGTCGCATGATAGGCCCCTGCAGAATACGTCAGCGCCACGCGCTGCCAGGTCTTCCCGTCCTCGGACTTGTAGAGCGCGACCTCGCCGGCGCCAGGAGGAGGGGTATACGAGAGCGTATAGGCCTTAAGGTTCGCGGCAAGGTCCGAGGAAGGCAGGAGCTCGTACACGTCAAGGAGGTCGGCAGCAGGAACGCCGATGGCCGAGGCGTTCACGCCCGATACGCTCTGGTGCTTGAGCTCGAGCTGCAGGCCGGTGGCAGGGTTGAGTTGCGCGGAGAACGACAGGTTGCCGAACACGGTGGAGACGGCAGTGCGCGTCCCGGAGAAGATAATCACAGCGTCCTGCATCGTTGCAGGATGGGAAGACGTGCCTGCGCCAGATGAGCCGCCTCCGCCCCCACCCCCTCCGCCGCCTGACCCTCCTGAAGAGAGGGCAGAAGTCGTCACGCTCCCTGTCTTGGTGATACAGTTGTCATTGCGGTCGCATACCCTGATGGTATAGGCATAGGCCGTCGAGGAAGCGAGCCCTGAGAACGTCCTGCTCTGGGTGAGCGAGCGCGAGGAGAATGCCGCCCTCTGCCCGCCGAGCGTGAAGCTTGCGTTGACCGCCTCATCCGAGGTGATGGCGAGCGTGACGGAGCCGGTCGTCCTCGCGGTCGTCACGCTGACCGTCGGAGGCGTGGCGTCGGCTATGGAGAACCCGAAGGTCTTTGCGGCCGTCTGGTTCTTACGATCCGTGCAGGAGACGTTCGCCTGGTACGTCCCGTTGGCGAGGTCAGAGAGGGTCGTATGGTACCAGAAGACATAGGAGCTGTTCGTGAAGTCCGCGAGCGGGAGGGAAACGGTCGTGTTGGTCGCGTTGGTCGTCAGGTTGCAGAACGGGTCTGCGGGCGAGAGTTCGCGCGCGCTGAAGTTGAGGAGGATCGAGCTGTCAGCGCTCGTCGACGGGCCCGTGAACGTGATGTTCGGCGGGTTCGTGTCATTGACGGCCGCTATCCCCGAGAAATGCGGCACGTAGACGAAGAGCGTCGTGTTCGTCTCGCTGCATGCCTGGCCTTGCGAGAGCTGTAGGCTCCTGTCTGTGCAGGCGCTGATCGGGACGAACGATGACCCGTTGTCGTCCGAGAGGAAGAAGAGCGGATATCCGGAGAGCGAGAGCGGCAGCTGATAGACCCCGTAGCTGACGTTGGCAGCAGGCAGGAAGACGGAGAAGTTCATGAAAAGGCCGAAGCGCAGCACCGACACGGAGAGGTTGCCCGCGAGCGCAATCGCCTGGCTGCTGTTCGTCGCGTTGATGAAGGTGAAGTTGCCCGCACGGTAGAAGTTCATCGCGCGTCCGGAGACATTGGGTAGGGTGATATTCATGACGCCGGCGGAGAAGCTGAGGTTGAAGGTCGCGTTGATGTCCTGCGTCCCGTTCAGGATTGTTCCGTTCCTCGAGAAGGTGATGTTGCCCAGTGTCGAGGGCATCTCCGAGACTATCTGCGTCAGGTTCTCCGGCCGCTGCACCGACAGCGTCGAGGAATTCGTGGAGCTGCGCCCGAAGATGTCCGCCATCGAGAAGAGGACAGGATAGGTGCCGGAGGCGAGCGTGAGGTTCCAGACGTGCGTCCCGTTGTCGAACGTGCTATAGGAGTAGGGACCGACCGTGAGGTTCGCGCTCCGCAGATCAGGTTCGACGATGGTGAAATCGAGATGCACTGATCCGTTCTGGTTGGCGACCGGAGGGAAATCGTAGTCAACTGCAGGCGCGTCCATGTCGAGATAGACGCTCTCGTTCGTGGCGTTCGTGTTGCCGACGCTGTCGTTTGCGGTGACGGTCAGGACGGCGTAGCCTGAGGAGTTGGAGAGTATCCTCCCGAGGAATGTGAAAGTCTTATCCGTAGCGTTTCCTGTCTCATTCTCGGCCAGGTTCACAAGCGTCCCGAAATCCGTCGAGAGTGTCGCGTTGCCGAGCAGATAATTGTCCGTGACGTTCGCAAAGAGCATAAACCCGGATCCGTTCGTCGCGGCCGTCCGGTTTATGGCTATGCCCTGGAACCGCGGCGCCACGTAGTCGGCGGTGACAAGGGTCGAGGCGTTCGCCGTATTGTTCCCGTCCGTCGCGTCGATGGTGAGATTCGACACGCCCGTAGGGAATGTCTCGTTGACCAGGCAGGTGCTGCTGCTGATCGTACAGGTGGCGTTCGCCAGGAACGTGCCGTTGACAGAGAGGGTGAGGTTGAGCAGGTCCGAGACGGTGCTCGTCGCGGGGAAAGAGAAGGTCCTGTGGTCCTTCGAGAGCGCATAGGCGCTCGCCGGAGCGATGGAGAGATAGGAAACCGAATAGCTGTAGAGCGCCGTCCGGGTGTTCCCCGCCGGATCGGAGAGGTGCAGGGTCGCATTGTAGGAGGCTGCACCGCTCTTGTTCAGCGCGACGCTCGCGTTCCAGCAGCCCAGGCACGAGCCCTGCGCGAAATCGAACCGCTGGCCTGTCTCCGGGAACGTCAGGGTGACGTTCGTAGCGTTCTGGCTCGTCGTGAGATTGAACTCATGCGTGCCGAGGAGCAATGATCCGTTCGCCGGCGCGAACGATAGGATAGGCGGCGCCTGGTTATCCAAAGCAAGCGCCGCGGCATAGACGTCGATACGCGGTTTCGTGTAGCCGCGCGCTGTTATGGACGCGCCGGTGCTCTCAAGGGCGGAGAGCAGCTGCGCAGGCGTATAGGCGGTCCCGTGCTCAAGACGCGTCTCCTCCTGCAGGATCGCGAGGGACGCGGAGACGTGGGGCGTCGCCATCGAGGTGCCCGACTCCGTCCGGAAGGTGTTGCCGAGCCAGGTTGAGGTGATCGAGTCGCCGGGCGCGAGCACGTCGAGGTTCGGGCCGATGTCGGAATAGGAGGCGAGGGCGTCGCTCTTCGTCGTCGCGCCGACCGAGAGGGCCTCCGACATGCAGGCGGGGAACGAGATCCCCGAGCTGTAGCCGTCGTTGCCTGCGGCAATCACGACAGGGATGTTGTGCGAGGTCGCGTTGTCGATGGCGGTCGCGATCGCAGGATACGTGGAGTCGCATGAGCTGCTGTACTCGCTCCCGAGGGTCCCGAGGCTCATCGAGATGACCGAGATGTTGTACGCCGCCTGGTGCGCGACGCACCAGTCGATGCCTTTGATCACATCGACATACGAACCTGAGCCGCTCGCGTCGAGCACCTTGACCATCGCGATATGCGCGCCCGGAGCGATGCCTCCGTAGAGCGCGTCGGAGGACATGATGATCCCCGAGACGTGCGTGCCGTGGCCGTTGTCGTCCATGGGGTCTGTGTCGTTGTTCACGTAGTCGTAGCCCCCCACGACCCTGCAGCCCGGGCCGAAGCAGCCGCCGAGAGCCGTATCGTTGTAGTCGACGCCCGTGTCGAGCACGCAGACGGTCTGCCCGGTCCCGTTGAGGAAGGTGTCGTTCTGGAAGAGCGCCCGCGTCTGGTTCGCCTCGATGATCCCGTTCGAGACGTCGAGGAACGCATGGGCCTTAGGATAGATCTCCACGGCGGAGAGCTCTCTGGTTATGGCCGGGGTGAAAGTGGCCGCATCCACGTTCCGGAGGGCGATGAGACCGCCGAGACGGCCGTAGCTGGTGTTCGTCTTATTGAGCGTCTCCTCCAGGGCAGCGGCATCGAGCGGATGCAGCAGCGCGTCGTACTGCGGAGCAGGGGCGCTGGCCATCTCCCGCGCGGCCATCGTCCGGGCCGCTGCAGCAGTCGCAGAAAAGATATCCGGCCCGTATACGGTGATCGGCCGCCCTGCCCGATTGACCATGCCCGGAATCGTCGCGGCAAGGACGGCCCCGGCTAGCGCAAGCAGGAGAAGCCCTGAGAGCGCGATGAGAAGCCATGTTCTGCCCGTTTCCACAGGAAGACCTGACAGGAGGCGGCTATATTTAGGTTGCGGAAAAGGAAAGAATATATAGCACGGCGTCCGGAAGGGAAGCAGGGGAAATCACATGCCAGCATCGCACATAGCCCAGCAGGATCCGCAAGTACACGCCGCGCTCAGGAAGGAGCTGGCGAGGCAGCAGGAAGGCCTCGAGATGATCCCGTCCGAGAACTTCACGAGCCAGGCCGTCATGGAGGCCTCGGGATCCGTGCTCACGAACAAGTACTCAGAAGGCTACGCGCACAGGCGCTACTACGGCGGAAACGAGTTCGTCGACGAGATAGAGGACCTCGCGATCGAGCGGGCGAAGAAGGCCTTCCGTGTCGCGCACGTCAACGTCCAGCCCTACTCGGGCAGCCCTGCGAACCTTGCCGTCTATCTCGCCACCTGCGCTCCCGGCGACACAATCATGGGCATGAACCTTTCCGACGGCGGCCACCTGACGCACGGCTGGAAGGTCAGCGCGACCGCCCTTTTCTACAGGAGCGTCCCCTACCATGTCAAGGCCGACGGCTACCTCGATTTCGAGGAGATCAGGAGGCTCGCAAAAGAGCATCGGCCTAAGCTCATCTGGTGCGGCGCGACCGCCTACACGCGCAGCTTCCCCTTCAAGGAGTTCGCAGAGATCGCCGACGAGACAGGAGCGTTCCTCGCGGCGGACATCGCCCATATCGCCGGATTGGTTGTGGGAGGCGCGCACGAGAGTCCTGCACCCTACGCCCACATCATCACCACGACTACCCATAAGACCCTGCGCGGCCCGAGGAGCGGCATGATCATGGTGACGGACAAGGGCCTGGCAAAGGATCCGGAGCTCGCGAAGAGGATAGACCATTCGGTCTTCCCCGGACTGCAAGGCGGGCCGCACGACCACACCACAGCAGCGCTCGCCGTCGCGCTCGGCGAAGCGCTCCGGCCTGAATTCAGGGACTACGCCCAGCAGATCGTCAGGAACGCCAAGGCCCTGGCAGCAGCGCTCAAGGGGGAGGGCATCACGCTCGTCACCGGGGGCACGGACAACCACATGCTCCTCATAGACCTCACCCCTTTCGGCCCGGGGAAAGGCCTGTTCGTGCAGGAGGCCCTCGACGCCGCAGGCATCACCACGAACAAGAACACGATCCCGAAGGACCCGAGCAGCCCCTTCTACCCGAGCGGCATACGCCTCGGCACGCCCGCACTCACGACAAGAGGCATGAAGGAGGAGGAGATGAAAAGGGTCGGGAAATGGATCGCCCGGGTCATCGGCGAGGTCAAGGGCTACGCGCTCGGCGATACGAAAGAGGAGCGCCTCGAGACCATAAAGGCGTTCCGCAAGGACCTTTCGGGGAACGCGGCCATCAGGACCGTCCGCGAGGAGGTCCGCACGCTCTGCAGGGAATTCCCGCTCTATCCCGGCCTCAGCTATTGAGGGCGCAGTAGCGCACGGTCTCCTTGAGCAGGTCATCGGCGCTGATCCGGTAGTCCCTGCCGATCTCCCCTATGGACTCGCGGTAGGCCGTGTCCGCGGCGAGCCCTGCGACGATGTTCTTGATGCCGTCCCCGCTCATCCCTTCGCTCGCCTTGGACAGCTGCGAGAGGTCGCCCTGCTCGACGCCGGCCTTGCGCAGGTAGTGCGAGAAGATGTGTGCGCGCTGCTTCGCGTCGGGAAGCGGCAGGCCGATGACCGTGAAGCGCCGCAGGACGTCAGGTCCTATCAGGTCGGGCCTGCTCGTCGCACCGACCACCTTGACGTCCTTGTACCCGTTCTTGCCGTCGAGCAGCGGCAGCATCGCATCGAGCAGCCTCGTCCCGGAGCGGTCTTCGGCGTCCTTGACCATGGCGAGCCCGTCGATCTCGTCGAGGAACAGCAGCGTCGGCCTCTCGCGCGAGGCGGCGTAGGAGAACACCTGCTCGACGATCTTCTCCGAGTTGCCGACGTACTTGTCGAGCAGCAGGGAGGGCGGCACGTCGAAGAAATCAAGCTTGTACTGGTCGGCGATGGCGTTGGCGAGGGCGGTCTTGCCGACGCCGGGCGGCCCAGTGAGCAGCACCTTGTAGTGCAGCCCGAGCCTGAACGCGCCGCGACGCTCGTAGGCCTCGGGCGAGAGCAGCGAATGGAAGACCCTCCTGATCTGCTCCTTCTGGCGCTCATACCCGACGATGTCCTCCATCCTCGCTGAAGGCGCCGATATGTAGCAGGAGGGGTCGAACAGGTCCGACGTGTAGCGCATCCGCTGCCGCTGGTGCTGCATCGCCGGTTCCTCCGGCTTCCCGTCAGGCAGGGACGACACGAGCCGGTAGGCCTCGCTCCCTTTCGCCTCGGACAGCTTCACCGCAGCGGTGATGTTGAGGTCGTCTGCCATCCTGTCGAAAGGCATGGGCGCATAGCGCTCCATGTAGT
>JBJKRA010000120.1:0-21624 GCA_046704905.1 Candidatus Woesearchaeota archaeon | reverse complement strand
CCTCTACCTCAAGGTGGAGCGGATACGCGAAGAGATCGAGGCCGCGCTGCCCGACGCACTCCAGGTCATCGCGGCCAACCTCGATGCGGGCGCGACGCCATTCCAGGCGGTCAAGGGCGCGACGAGGAAGGAGTTCGGCCATCTCGCCGGCCTCTTCGACCAGGCGACGAGGAGGGCGATCGCCTCTGAGAACTTCGCCAACGCCCTCATGGAGGTCAGCAAGGAGACCGACTCCTCCATCTTCAAGCGGACGGTCAAGCTCATCAACACCTCGATGAAGACGGGCGGCCACCTCGCGCGCCTGCTCCAGGACCTCGCCGAGGACATCTCCGAGCGTCGGATGCTCAAGCAGGAGATGGTCACGAACACCAAGACCTACACCATGTTCATCATGTTCACCATAGTCGTCGGCGCGCCGCTGCTCTTCAGCATCTCCATACACTTCGTCACCATCGTCAACAGCCTGCAGTCGACGGCCGACCTGACGAGCAGCCAGTTCGGACTGGGGTTCCTCGCCGGCGGCCTCTCCATAACCGCCCAGTTCCTCACCGCGGTCGCCTACGTCTCGCTCTTCTTCATCTCCCTGCTCGCGTGCATGATGATGGGCGTGATCACCACGGGCAAGGCCAAGCTCGGGCTCAAGTACGCCCCGATCATCATCGGCGGGTCGATCATCGTCTTCCTCATCGCGAAGGTGGTCATCAGCTCCATGTTCGGGTCGATATAGGATGGACAGGCGCGCATCGGCAGAAGGGGTCATAAAATGGATCTTCGTCCTCTTCGCGGGCGGCATCATCATGCTCTTCTTCATGAACGCCTACTCCAACTACAAGGCGACCGCGGACCGCCAGGCCCTGATAGACGTCACGATAAAGCTGACCAACATCCTCGCCAACGCCCAGGGCAACCCGAACACCCTCTTCCGCCTCGAGATAAAGGACGTGCAGCTCACCTACAGTGACTGCTCCAAAGGCCTCTTCCTCAACGGCGACCCGGGCCTTGCCGTCCGCCTGGGCAGCGTCTTCGCGCCCACCACACTGAAGTCCGTAGGGAACGAGTACGACCTCTTCGTCCTGCCGTTCATGTACCCCTTTCGGGTCACCAACTTCGTCTACATGACCTCCCCGGACATCGCCTACCTCTTCCTCAAGAGGGACTCGGACAGCACAGGCGCCATCGCCTACCTCATGGACAACCGCGACGGCTACGGCTTCCCGAAGGCCATCACGCAGTTCACGATCGGCTATGGGGACAATAACCACCCGGATAAGACCGGAGACACCAATCTGCTCATAAACACCAATCTTCCCTCCCTGCGCAACAACAACTACTACGAGATCAGGATCGTGGACGACGCGAACGACATAGACCCCCGCTTCATGCAGAACATACCGCTCAATTCGTCATTTTCGGGAAGCAGGATCATCGAATACCGGATCGACAGGATAGGCAGCGCCGACGGCTACGTGGAGATGTACGAATGGGAGAAGGACAAGAGCACCGGCACCTACACCCCTAAAGATCTCGGCAGCGTCCCGTTCCTCGACAAGAGCACGCTCTTCGGCGCGATCTTCTCCGACAGCCCGCAGCTCTACAACTGCACCCTCGACGACGCCCTCACGCGCTACCAGTCGCTGCTCTCGATCTACTACCAGCGCTGCGACGCGCTCGGAAAAGAGCTCACATACATGCCGACCACCTGCCAGAACGTCCAGGGGCTCTACGGGGCGTGCATGTCGGCCATAAATGCGATCAACACCACGATATCCGGCGCGCTCAAGGCAAACGCCATCAGCAACCAGGATCTGGCGAACCTGTACAAGGAGATCTTCGCGCAGGGCGCGCCGACAGCGAGCACGGCGAGCCTCTCCGAGCTCAACGACAACTATGCGAAGAACAAGGACTGCCCGCTCATCTACTGAAAGGAACATGGAAAGGAAGGCGCAGATAGGGATCGGGGAGACCATCGCCGTCATAATAGTCTTCATCATGCTCGTGACGGTCGGCATGGTGATCTACGTCAATTACCAGACAGGGAACATCAAGGACCAGCAGCAGAAGGCCACGGAGCTGCAGATCACCCAGCTCCTGACGACCATCCAGTCCCTGCCCGAGATGCAGTGCTCGAGCCAGATGTGCGTCCAGTGCGGCGGCAGCGACCTGAGCTACACCTACGACCTCAACAAGAGCATCATAGCGGCGAAGGTCATCGGCGCGGATCTCCCCTATTACGTCACGCTCCTGAAGTCCGCCAAGGTCGAGCTCGACGTCATCGACCCGAGAAGGACCCCGGACATCCCATCGAGCATCCTCGTCTACAACCTCTCCCTGCCCGGCCAGGTGAACGCCCGCGCCTTCCAGCTGCCGGCCAACGTCTACGACCCGGCGACGGATATGTGCTACCTAGGAGAGCTCAACATCACGGTGTACACCCAATGAAGAGGGCGCAGATGGAGATACTCGGACTGGCATTCGTCTTCGTCATACTGATCTTCGGCTTCCTCGTCTACGTGCGGTTCGCGAACAACGCCGCCCCGGACAACCCTGTGGAGCTCTACCTCGAGCCGAAGATCGCCTCGGCCTTCACCGACACCCTGCTGCACACCACGGTCGACTGCGGCAGCTACGGGAAGAGGATCCTCAGGGACCTGCTCATAGACTGCGTCAGCAACCACGATTCAGGCGCTGCGCTCCAGCAGTGCGAGCTGCCGAAAGACTTCGTGGCCCATCCCTACACCTACCTGTGGGACCCGGACAACCCGGTGCCGGAAGGCGACATGACCACTCGCAACTCCTGCGAGACCTTCGCCCTCTTCGAGAACATCACGGCGAACCTCACACTGGAGAGGTGGGGAAAGGCTTTCTATATCACCGGCTGCATCCAGGGGGCCGGCGACCCGAACTGCCCGGACCTCCCCGGGTATGAGGACATCCTCCCGACCTACCTTCAGGTCAGCAGATTGCAGTACCCGCAGCCCACGCTCGGCATCCCCGTCTGCAACCAGACGGTGGACAGCTACCGGAGCCGCAGCCAGCCGTTGCCGCTCACGCAAGGTGCAGGCAACCTCGTCATCCAGACGAGCATCTGCCGCTAGGAGTTCTCGACGGTCACGTACTTGCCCTGCCCGTAGATGACCGCCTGCAGCACACCGCCGTTCCCGACGGGGACGCAGGCGTAAGGCGAGTTTCCGGTCTTCCCGCGAAGCCCGTCCACGTAGAAGGTCCCGGCGACCAGACCGTCATCCCCGATGAGAAAGACATTGTCCTGGACGCCGGCGTTCCAGCTGCTGGTGATGAGAGGCGAAAGCGAGGGAGAGGGGACTGAACTCTGGGTCAGGTCGATGAAGCACACCTGCGAGAGCGGGCAGTCTACCGGTATCCCTGAGCGGTCGACCGAGCCGTACGCACGGTCCGTCGTGAGCCGCTCCTTGAAGGACTGCTGGAACTGCGCGCAGGCGACCTTGCCGCTCGTGGCAGACAGGTTGATCAGCTGGTTGACGCCGAACGCCAATACCGCGACGATCACGACGCCGGTCATGATGTACATGATGATGGTCCCTGATATCTGCGCGCGTCTCATTTTTTCTTTGGCGTCTCGCTCGCCTCCTTGAGCCTGGAGAAGACGTCCTCATCGCCCTTCTTGCCCGGCTTCGCTGCCGGGCCGTCCTTGGTCATCTCCCTGAGCCTGCCGAAGGGGTCGTCCCCGGCTTTTGCGGAGGACGTCGGAACCCCGAGCTTCTCGTCGAGCTTCTCGGACCCCTTGGCTTTCGGCGTGATGTAGCTCTTGAGCCTGGAGAAGGGATCCTGCGCATCCTTGGTATCCTTCGGTTTTTCCGACAGGTCTATCCACCCATCATCGGGAGGCGCTTCCTTCTTCGCCGGCTGGGGTGCCGGGGCAGGCTTCTTCGCCTGCTCGGCAGGCAGGACCTTCCCGGTGGCAGGAGGCGCCGGCTTCTGCCCGAAGCTCGAGAGGATCTTGGCCGTCTCCCTGTCCCGTTGCGCGGCCCGCTGCCTCTGCAGCGGGCTGAGGGGCCGGCGTTGGTTCCATGCCGTAGGCGAGAACGTCCGCCTCATGGCAGAGCCGAGCGTCTTGAGGTTCTGCATCAGGAGCGGCGTCTGCTTCTTCTTGCGCTTCATGTAGTAATCATAGCCGAAATACCCTCCTCCGCCGAGTACGAGCAGGATGAGGAGGATGAGGAGGAGCGTGCCGAGCATGCTGCTCTTGTGTGGGAAGCTCTTCGGGTCCAGGGGATTCGTCCCGGCGAGGATCTCCTGCCCGTCCGTGTAGCCGTCCCCGTCCGTGTCTGCCATGAGAGGGCTGGTCTGGTGCAGGTATTCCTGGTAGTTCGAGAGGCCGTCCCCATCGGGGTCCGCCGAGGCGTTCGCGCATGTCGGGCACCCGAAGTACTTCGTCTCCCACCAGTCGGGGATGCCGTTGTGGTTCGAGTCCTTGTTCATGTCCACCTGGCACTGCGAGACCGTCGTGTTGCAGAAGCCGCTCGCGCAGTCGCTGTCGGTGACGCAGGTCTCGTTGAGGGCGCATGCAGGACAGGTCCCGCCGCCGCAGTCGATGCCGGTTTCGTTGCCGTTCTTCACGCCGTCGGTGCATGAGGGCGTCGCGCAGAGGTAGTCGCTGTTGCAGTAGCCGCTCGTGCAGTCGCTGTTGGACAGGCAGCTGTCGTTGAGTGCGCAGGTCTGCCCTATGAGCGCGCATTTCCCGCCGCAGTCTATGCCGGTCTCGTCCTGGTTCTTGACGCCGTCCGAGCAGCTCGGCATCGCGCAGACATGGTCGCTCGTGCAGTAGAGGTCGCCCGCGCAGTCGTTGTCCGTCGCGCACGAGCCGCCTACCCCGCAGCCGGGGCAGGTCTTGCCGCAGTCGACGTCGGTCTCGTAGAGGGGGTCGTACACGCCGTTCTTGCAGACGTTTGGCTGGCACACCATGGTGCCGGTCGCGTTCTCCTGGCAATAGCCGCTTGCGCAGTCGCTGCTGGAGATGCAGGTCTGGTTGAGCCCGCACGGTGAGCAGGAGGGTCCTCCGCAGTCGACGCCCGTCTCGTTGCCGTCCTTGACGCCGTCGGAGCAGCTCGCGCTGCAGGTGCCGCAGTCTTTGGGACATGTGCTGCAGCTCTCCCCTGGCGAGCAGACACCGTCCCCGCAGTAGAGGTACTGGCAGGCAGAGGCGGCCGAGTTGTATATGATGGAGGATGAGGTGAAAGGTGTAGTGGTCCATTTGCCGGCCCGGTTCTCCGCATAGACCTTGACGAAATAGCTATCGCCTTCGGTCAGGTTGAGCGCCGTGTTGTCAGAGCGGCGCCTGAACGTGACGCTCGTCCCGCCGGTCGTGGCCCATCCGACGATGGGCGAGGCGGGGTCGGCGCTATCGTAGAGGGAATAGTTGAACTGCAGGATGCCGCTGACGTTGTCGCTGGCGTGGAAGCGTATCCCGCTTATCTCGTCGTTCGAGCAGGTGACGTTCGGGACGGTCACGTTGCTGATCACCGGTGCCGTCCTGTCGTAGTAGACGGGGAGCGTCGCGCTTGCCGACTTCCCGTCGCCCGTCACGCAGGAGATGGGGAAGGTGTAGTAGCCGTCCGCCGTCGGCAGGCCCGAGAGGACGGAAAGGGCCGTCCTGTGCTGGAGCGTGAAGATGTTCGCGTCGGAGGTGAAGACGGATGCCGAGGTCACAGAGCCGTTGCTGAGCGTGCAGCGCGCGTACAGGTTCGTGGTGATGTTCGCAGCCGCCGCCGCTATGTTCTGGGTATAGAGCGGTCCGACACCGCTGATCTGGAGCGCGGCGGCGAGATTGAAGCTTAGGTTGAGGTAGGCCCTGTGCGCGGTCTCGACGTCCGCGAGCGATCTGCACGAGACCACGACCGGAACGCCGTTCGAGATGTCGAAGGCGAAAGGCTCGTCGCGGATGATGTATGCAGCATGGCTGCTGCCGATGCCCAGCATCGGCACGAGCGACGGGAAGCTCGCGTTCGTCGTCCCGTAGGCGCAGAGCGACGGCTTGTCCGTCGTCACGTTGAGGAGGCTGAAGAGCGTAGGCGCAGCAGAGGAGTTGGCCGGCGGGACCAGGTACTCGATGACGGGGTTCGGCGAGAGGGTCGCGGAGAGGATGCTGACCGGGAGAGGGTCATATGTCAGGGTGAACACGCTCTCGGTCTGGTGCGCGCCGAAGCTGTCCTCGCAGATCACGTTCACCTTAGGTCCGAACTGCGTGATATTGATCGGCACCGAAGCCGTGAAGTCGAGAGGCCCGCCGGTGAAACTATAAGCGAGATCCTTGATGTCGTGCAGGTACGTCCGGTTGTCGTAGCGGCATCCGCTCGCAGGCTGGCTCGTCTCCACCCCTATGGTGAATACCTGGGAGGATGTCCATCCGTAGCTGGGTCTCGTGAGGTTGACGGTGAAGGGCGGCACCGTATAGGTGAAGCGGTAGCTCGTATCCCTCCTCGTGTTGTTGAAGCGATCGGCGGCGGTGAAACCCAGCGTGTAGACCCCGGTCGCGAGCGGCACGCTGTTGGTGAGCGTGAAGAGCGTGCCCGGCTGGTCCTGCACGACGGAGAGCGGGACGGCCTGCCCTCCGCTCTTCTGGACGGTGATGTCCGAGAGCGTCGCTGGCTCGTCAGTGCGTACGGTCAATGGCGACCGGTAGGTGAGGTTCCCGCTGATGTTGGTCTCGGGGGCCGCATGGTCGATCGAAACCGAGACCGTCCTGTTTATGACATTGCCCACCATGTCCCTGACGCTGAAGGTGATGTTCCTCTCGACGGTCGCACCCGACTGCCCGGAGAGCGTCAGGGGCACGGTGGTCGACTGGGTGGCGAGCGGCTTGTAGCTGCAGGCGCCAAGGCCTAAGCCGGTCACGCAGTAGCTGGACTGGCCCGCGTCGTTGATGTTGAGGAGCGTGAGATTGGCCAGGAGCTGGTTGCCGTTCGTCGCGACCGTCGTCGTCCCGGCGCGAGAGGAGGAAAAGACCATCTGGCCGGCTGCGCCGGGGGCGAAGGAGAGCGTGAAGGGCGGGCCGACGCTGCTGATCCTGAAGGGGAGTGTCGCGGTCCCCTTGTTCCCTGCCTGGTCGTAGGCGGACACGGTCAGCAGGTAGTGTCCGTCAGCCCAGGGCCCGACGTAGAGGTCGTAGAAATCGTTCCGGCCGGGGGAGAGGAAGGCAGGAGGCAGGGACCCGTCGGTGAGGTTGCCGACCGGGACATTATGCGCGTCCGCCACAGAGAACCATCCTGCCCCCGAGGAGACGTCCGACATGTTGAAGGAGAGGTCGAAGGAAGCGCTGTCAGGAGAGACCACGGCAGGACCGGTGAGGTTGGAGAGCGCGGGCGGCGTGGTGTCTATGACGAGCGTCTGGACATAGGTGTAGTTCATCGCCGTATCTGAGGGCGTAAGGGTGATGTTGAGCGTGTAGTTCCCTTCGGCGAAGGGGATGGCGCTGAGGTTCGCCCGGTAGAGCAGGATCGAGGGGTTGAGCGGGCCGAGCGTGGTGACCTCGTCGAGCGGATAGGACTGCGCGCCGCGAGAGAGCGTCAGGTTCACGGACGAGAGCGCAAGCGCCGGGTCCGCGTGGTAGACCACAAGCACCACGGAAGAGAGTGACGTGGTGCCCGCATAGTAGACGAAATCGTCCCTGCTCGCGTCGATGGTCGTCTGCGGGGAAGGCGTCGCCGTCCAGGCTGGCGTGAAGCGCGTGATGTAGAGGTCGTGGCTCGTGTCTAGCGGCTTTCCCCCTGCGCCGTAGAAGACAGGCACAGGCAGGAGGTCCGTCCCGTTGAGGACATTGAACCCCCAGGAATCGGAGAGCACCTCGCCGAGCGTCGTGTTTGCGGTGATGCTGACCCTCCATGCTCCCTGCGGCGCTGTGCCGTTCCTTTCGAACGCCGGGCGGGGCAGGGAGAGCAGGTAGTCGGTGCTGCCCAGATGGTCCTCTGAGGCCGCGACCGTTCCTGAGCCGTTGAAGAGCAGGCTCCCGTTGACCGTGATGCGGAACGCCACGCCGGTGATCGGCGGTGCCGGTCTCGCGACATTGATGAGGGCATGGATGTCCGTAAAGGAGGTGGGCACGGTCCAGCCCCTCTGCGGATACACGACCTTGAGACCTGCGGAGAGCGGCGTGTAGAGCAGCGTATAGGTGGACGTGCCGACATGGAAAGTGTCGTTCGCGTCCATCGCGTATCCGGTGATGTTGTGCTTGCCCTTCGTCAGCACGGGCGTCCGGTAGCCGAACCAGTAGGGCGGCGTGCTGCTGCTGTAGATCGTGACGGTCTTCCTGATGACGGAGGCAGGAGGCAGCGGGCCGCCGAGTGTGAGCATCGTTGAGTCGGACTGCAGAAATCCGGTGATTGGATAGAGCTCGCCGAAGTGCCCGTACGTCGTCCTCGGCATGCCGGAGAACTCCAGGTACGCTCCCACGACAGGCGACTGGTTGCCCAGCCTCCCGTTGAAGATGATGTAGCTCTTTCCGGAGGCGTCGGTACCTTCGTCCGCGATCATGGCCGTCGGGCTTATAGGGATCGCACCCTCGCCGCTCACGTTCATCGTGGTCGGATGGCCGTCGAAGAGCACGGTGAAGTTGGACGCCTTTGGTGCGAAGCCGGTGAAGAAGAGCGTCGGCTTGTTCGTCACGAAGGTGCTGCCGACAGGGTCGATGCCATAGTCGCGGTACAGATAGCCGGGATAGGTAACGTTGTAGAGGTACGCGCCCTGCTCCCCGGAGTAGAATTTCGGCTCGAAGTAGGGCGTCGGGGGGCCTCTGGCGTCTAGGTAGAGCGGGGCTCCTCCTGCCCTGGTCTGGGTGTTGCCGAAGACGTCGACGGCGGTCAGGGTCGCGGAGAGCGGCCCTGCATATCCTATATAGGCGCCGGGGAGGGAGAAGCTGCCGTTCACCAGGACCGCATACGCCTGATGCCTGTCGAGGTCGACGCCGAAGGAGGGCTTTCCGGGCGCCGAGAGGTTGAGCTTAAGCAGCGTGGTGTTGACCGGCACGTCCGAACGCAGCGTGATGTAGTACGGCCGGAAGTAGAGCAGTGAGACGTTCGCCGTGCGCTGCCAGTCGGAGAAGACCGTGAGGTTGACGGAAGGCGCAGCGCGGTCCACGCCGGCGAGGAAGCTCTGGTTGTCGGTGTTGCCGACATCGTCCCTCACGCTGAAGGTGAGGCTGTTCTGCACGGTCGCGCCCTGCCGGTAGGAGAGCGGGATCGTCAGCAGCGTGGAGCGGTTCTCGAGCGTGGCATAGCTGCACGTGGGGCGGTTCCTGTCGTCTGTCCAGCAGAGCTGCGAATGGTTCGCGTCCTCTGCGGAGAGGAGCGTGAGGTTCGCTAGGAGCGTGCTCGCGTTCGTGGCCAGCCAGCCGTCGCCCGTGAAGAGCAGCTGCCCCGGGGACGCGGGCGCGAAGGTGACGTTGAACGCAGGCCCCTTGCTCCTCACCCTGAAGGGGATGCCCGCGTTTGCGCGGTTGCCTGCCTGGTCGTAGGCGGTCACGTTGAGCAGGTAGTCGCCGTCCGGCCAGGGCGGGACGTAGAGCGAGGAGAGGGAGTTCATCCCGGGCCAGGCGGCGGCCAGCTCAGAATCGGCGTCGCTCAGGTTCCCGACCGCCCCCCCGGATGCGTTTATCGCGGTGAAATAGGCAGAGCCGCTGCTCGCATCGGTGTAGTTGAAGGACAGGTCGTACGAGTCCGTGTCCGGCCTGACGGTCCAGGTGCCTGAGACGTTCGAGAGCGCAGGCGGCGTGGTGTCGACGACGAGTGTACGGAGGTAGGTGTAGTTGAACTCCGTCCCGTTCGGCTGCAGGGTCACGTTGAGCGTGTAATTGCCCTGTGCGAAGGTCACGGGCAGCAGGCTGACGTTGTAGAGCAAGAGGGATGGAGAGAGCGTGCCCAGGTAGTGTATGCTGTCGAGCGGATAGGCCTGCGTCGCATCGGAGAGGGTGATGGTCAGGTTGAGGCGCCTGATTGCGGTGTCGTTGTGATAGACGACCAGCATGAAGGAGCCCATGTGCGTAGTGTTCGAGTAGTATATGTAGTCATCTGGCGTCGTGTCGATGCTCATCGGCGTACGGGGCTGCGCGGTCCACGCCGGGGTGAAGTTCGCGATGTGCAGGTCGTGGCTGGTGTCCACGGGCTTTCCGGAGTCCTGGTAGAAGACAGGGACGACATCCAGATCCGTCCCTTTGAGCACGGTGAACCTCCAGGAATGCATCAGCACCGCGCCGCCGCTGGTGTTCGCCGTCATCGTCACGTTCCAGGCCCCCTGCGGCACGGCGTCGCCAGGGGCGAACCTGTCAGGCGAGAGGTTGAGCATGTAGTCGGTGCTTCCCGCATGGTCGAGGGTCTTCGTCACGAGGCCCGAGCCGTTGTACTGCAGGCTCCCGTTCACGGTGATGAGGAAATGCACGCTGGAGAGCGGCGGGCCGGGCCGGTTGAGATTGACCGCTGCGCGTATGCCCGAAAAGGCGGTGGGCACGGTCCATCCCGCCTGCGGATAGACGGAGATGAGGGTAGCCTTCGTCGCCGCGGAGATGATGGTGTAGGTGGACTGCGTAGGGACGGAGAAGCCGTTGTTGCCGTCCTCTGCGTACGCAGACAGCGTGTGCCTGCCGTGGGGGAGGAACGCGTCGTAGCTGAAGAGGTAGGGCGGTTCGCTCCTGTTGTAGACGACGATATGCATGCCCGTGGTCACCCCCTGCGGGAGCGGCTCGCCGAGCGTCAGCATGGTGGACTCCGAGGTCTGGACGAAGCCTGCGATAGGATAGAGCTCGGCGAAGCGGCCGTAGGTCGTGCGCGGGTTGCTGAGGAAGGGCGGCGTGCCGTAAGGGCTGTTCGTCGCGACCAGTGCGAGGTACTTCCCGATGACGGGCGACTGGTTCCCGAGGACCGGCTTGATGACCAGGTAGCCGTTCCCGTCCGCGTCCGTGCCGAAGGAGGATACCGCAGCGCCACCGGCGGTAGCGATGACGGAGGCGTTGCCGACGCCGATGGTCGTCTTCTTCCCGTCGAGAACGACCGTGACGTTGGCCGCCCCCGGCGCGAAGCCGGTGAAGACGAGCGACGAGACATTCGTCACGAAGGTGCTGCCGATGGCATCGCCCCCGAAATTGCGGTCGAAATCGCGGTAGAGCTTGGACGGGTAGGTCTCGTTGTAGAGGTATCTGTTGCGTTCGTTGTCGTAGAACCCCGGCTCGAAATAAGGCACGCCAGGCCCCGTCGCGTTCAGGTAGAGCGCTGCTGGCGGGAGCAGCGCCTTCGCCGTGTTGTTGTGCGCGTCTGCGCCGGTGAAATGCGCCGAAAGCAGCCCGTGCTGGCGCTCGTAGCCGGCCGGGAAGATGAGCGTGCCGTTGATCGCCGCCGCGAGCTTCCTGTCCGACTCGAACGCGGCCAGGATGGGCGGCAGGCCTTGCTGCTGCTGCGTCGGCGTCTTGAAGGTGAGGTTGAGCAGGACGGTCGAGACGTTGAGCGGCTTGTCCGAGCGCAGCGTCACGTAGTAGGTGCGGTAGAAAAGGCTCGAGACGTTCGTCACACGGTCCTCGGTCTTGTAGACCGTGAGGTTGACGGTCGGGGCGATGCTGTCGTTTATCCGCAGCGTGTAGTTGCGCCGCGCGACGTTGCCGGAGAGGTCCCTTATGGCGAAGGTCAGGTTGTAGTCCCCTACGGGATAGTCCCATGAGGGGATCGTGACGTTGAAGGTCGCGCCTGTGCCGCCTCTGAAACTGTTGTACGTCAGGTTGTAGGCATGGCGCACGCCAGAGACCGTATAGGTCACGTTCGCGGAGCTCAGGTTCGACAGCCATTGGCTGAGGCCGGACGCGAGCGTCGCGCTTCCGGTCAGGTTGAGCGTGACGTTCGAGGGCTGCTCGAGGGTGATGTTGCCGTCGCTGACCTGCTTCGGCGTTGCTTGGAATGTCCATTTCCCCCCGCTGTTGTAGTAGTAGCCGGACTGGTAGAGCGAGGCGAACGCCGGCGGCGCGGTGTCGCGGTAGAGGTAGGCATCCCTCGATACGGCGTTGCCTGCCTTGTCGTCGAGGATTATGGAGTAGTGGATGAGCATGTCGTTCGCCAGGTCGCCTGCGGTGAGTTCCAGGGAGGTGGTGTTGGTCTCGTTCTGTGCGGCAAGCATCTGGGATTCGTTGAGGAGGTATGCGGTGAAGTCCGGCACCTCGTCAAGGTCCTGGATACGCACGGTAGGAGATGCGGAAAAAGGGGTCGCCGTATTGCCCGTGGCGTCCTTGGCGGCGAAGCCGTAGCCGAAAACGCCGCTTGAGAGGGCGTCCGCGCTGTCGGTCGTTACCGCTGCGAGTGCCTTCCAGCCGTCGGTCCCCTGGTTGAGCAGGGTGGCGTTCATCTGGCTGCCGCGGGCGCCGACGAGGAGCGTCAGCGGGACCGTGGAGGAGACCTGCCTGAACGTGAACGCGGGCGAACTCTTCATGACCAGGAAGTGGTCGGCGGTATGCACTGTCGCAGGATCGTAGTAGACCAGCTGGAGCTTCGTACCGCTCAAAGACAGGCCGGTCAGACGGACGGCGTAGTAGTCGCTCGCGTTGTACGCGCGGACGATGAAGGTCAGATAAGAGGGGAGATGCACGCTGGGGTCTGTCGGCGAGGGGAGCGTGAACGTGAAGTTCGCCGTGAAGTTTGCGAAGGCATAGCCGCTGTTCGCCCCCGCCGACGGCGTATCGAGATGGACGTTGCCGTCCTCCTTCGGCGAGGAAAGGAAGCTCGATATCCGCGTGCTGCTCGAAAGGTAGGTGTAGTCGCTCGCGTTCAGGATGAACGTGACAGGGCCCTTGCCGACAAGGAGCGGGGCGCTCGGACCGTTCCCGGCCAGCGACGGGAGGTAGGTGGCCGTGGGGGTTGTCCTGTCCACGAGGAGCTTGCGGCAGACCACCTTGTCCGCGGCATAGCCGAAGCGTTCGCCGTCCATCCAGAAGGGGACCACGGCGCCGTCCTTCGTGTAGTTGAGGGTCGTGCCGCTCTTGACCGACCGGTAGCAGAAGTACCGTGGCGCCACGATGGAGCCCGGGACCAATGAGAGGGGCGTGGTGCCGATATAGGTCTCATGGCTGAACGTGGCGTAGGGATGGTCCGCTGTCGGGCCGGATGCCGTAGCGTTCGGCGTGCAGGGGAAGATGCCGAAGCAGTAGTCGAGGGTCCCGCAGGCGTATCCGCCGGGGACGATGGGAGAGGATGGCGTGCAGGAGACCTCGAGGTTGTTATGCACCTGCTTCCATGCAGAGAAGTTGTAGTCGATGCCCGAAGAGGTGATCGGACGGGTGACCGGCGGACCGAGATCTATGCTGAAGCTTCCGGTCTGCTCTGAGGGATAGAGGATGCCGGGCGAGCTGCAGTTGACGTGGTAGATGTACTGCCCGGCCGGATAGATGCCGTACCTCCTGGTGACAAGGTCGATGAGGTTGAGGCGCACGGTCTGGTAGTAGGTGCCGTCGGACGCGCCGATAAGCGGGGAGAACGGCTCGAGGGAGCTGTTCGCGACCATCCTGCCGTCGAGCAGCGTGACGTTGTAGCCGCAGCTGAGTGGATAGCCTGTGTGGGCAGTCAGGTTGAACTGGGTCACGTTCAGCGGATAGGCGGTGTCCGGGAACACGCCGAGTATCCTCTTGTCGGCATCGATCCTGATTCCGGAGAACTGCTTCATGTTCCCGTTGCCGAAGGCGTCGTTGCAGGTGATGTTGAGGAGATACGAGCCGTCAGGGAGCGCGCTCGAGTCGTTCATGGCGTAGAACTGCCTGTCGTATCCTTGGGAAGGATAGACCTGCATGTCGAAATGCTCCGTGCCGAGCGTGAGCACCGCTTTGCTGCAGGTCGCCGACTCGCTCGTGTTGAAGAACACGGTCAGGTTGCTGTGCGGCGGGCCGGAAAGGTAGCTCCCGTCCTGGACGATGTAGCCCTTGCCGCTCGGGGCTGTCCTGGTCGGGTCGAGCATGATGTCAGGTCCGACCGTATCGAGCGTGACGAGCGCCGACTGCACGGGTTCCATGTTGCCTGCCTTGTCCGAGGCGTAGTAGTACACGTAGTACATCCCGTTGCCGGAGGAGGATGATAGGGAGAGCTCCCCGTTGCTCGCCGGGTTGTCCGGATAGCAGTAGCAGGAGGAGGTGGGGACGTCCGAGAAGCTGCGGTATTCGGTGCCGCTGCAGGCGGACCCGTCAGTGATGCAGGCGCCGAGGTACGTCGCCCCGCTGTCCCTGCAGTAGACGCCGCCGGAGGCGATGCAGCGCATGGCGCCGGCGTAGTCGAAGCAGGAGGCGTCGGAAGGGTCGATCGGCGCCGCGCAGCCGTAGATGGCCGAGACCCCGGAGCAGGAGGCGGTGCCCGGCGAGCACTGCTGCCCTTCCGCGTCCGTGTCGTAGGCGCTGACCGGGAAATTGAGGGTCTTGACATGGGTCGAAGCGAGAGTGGCCTTAGGAGGATAGCGGTCGTCTGCGCTGGCCGGATAGGTCCCGTTGCCGTTGAGATCGTTCCTGCAGTCGAAGTAGCCACCGTTGTCGTAGAACGAGCAGATCCCTAGCCCGTACTGGTCGTTGCTCTTCGAGAGCATGACGTTGCTGCCGCCTATGGGCTGATGCTCTGCGTTGTACTGGATGTCGTAGGCCGCAGAGGTCCCGTCGGTATAGGGGGAGGCGGGAGCCTTCTTGTTCCCTGACAGGCAGGCGGCCCGCGTGGACGCCGCGTCGCCGCGCACGTAATAGCTGCAGGACAGGTCGCTGGTCGACTTGCAGAACTCCTCTTGGGTCGTCCCAGAAGGGGTACGCACCGTCTGGACGAACCCGTCGCCGTTCGTGTCCTGCGGCGCGCAGGAGGGACCGAACTCGCCGCAGACCTGGTCGCTGCAGATGGTGAGGGGCGTGGAGTTGTGCAGGGAGAGGTAGTGGAGCGCGAGATTGGCCTTGGCGGTCGACGAACCGCCGTAGAGGGCGGCATCCTGTGCGTTGGCGACCGCGCACAGCCCGCACTTCTGGTAGGTGGGATCGGTCTCCACGCAGACCCCTGCGCCGAGCTCCGGGTTGGTAGGGATCCAGGCGCAGTCGCGCTTGAAGCACTTGTTGTTCGAATCCCATCCTGGCCTGCCGGGATAGCCCTCGCAGGCCGCCTCGGTGGTGTAGCCGTAGCAGCCGAGGTCGAGGATGGCGCTGCAGCTCGTGAAGTAGTCGACGGACGTCTGGTTCTTCGTGTAGATGCAGTAGGGTGACGCCGAGCAGTCGACGGTCTGGAGCTTCGTCTGCGTGGGGCTTATCTGGAGAGGCGTGATCATGTAGGAGGACTTGTAGTTCCCGAAGAAGGAGTAGGGAGCGTTGCACGAGCCGCACGAGCCTGCAGACAGGCACTGGAAGTTGTTGTTCGCGTCGATCGAGCAGTACTGGTCGGTCGGGCAGGAGGTACAGGAGAGCTGGCCATAGCTATCGCAGGTGCACTCGTCGGTGAGCGCCTTCGTCGTGCTGTTGAACTCGCACGTCTGCGTGTTGAGCTTGCCGGCGCAATCTGGCGAGGGTGTGACCGAGCACTGGATGCTGCTGTTGACCGCGCTTCCGTCCGCATAGCGTGCGCTGACGGCGAAGCAGTACACCTTCGAAGGCGTCGAAGGCGTGTAGGGATATGATGACAGGAATGTCGTCTTAGGAAGGTTTTGGACAGCGTTGTCTGTCTTGGCGGTAAGCGGATTGCAATAGTTTGGATTCTGCTCAAGTTCCTTGTTAGGAGTGTAGTCTTTCCAGCAGGAATAGAGCGCGTAGCTCTGCAGGTCGCTCTGACAGGAGGCAGGCGCGGTCCAGGAGAGGAGGAAAGCGTCGGTCTTGTCGGCGTACTTGACAGGGTTGAGGAAGGGTCCCGGGTAGTTGCCGGGCATGCAGTTGCCCTGCACGCCGCACTGCGTGTAGGGAGGGATATAGTTGCCGTTCGCATCCTTGTCTGGTGCCGTCGCAGGGGAGTTGCAGCAGTAATAGTTAGAGTAGTTGGCCTTATCGTTCTGCCAGGAGCAGGGGTTGTTCTGGTCCGTGGCGAAAGGGTTGTAGTCCTGCCAGGAGCCGCTCGTCACCTCATGGCAGAGCTGGTCGAAGCATTCCGGGTTGATCTGGCCGTTAGAGCCGCCACAGGTCTCGCTGCAGTCGATGGAAGGGGATGAGCAGTAGCCGGTCGCAGGGTCGTACGTCTTCCCTACATCTGAGCATGTGTTGCAGGTCGCGTCGGCCACGATCTTCGGGCTGCCGCCGACATCCTGGCATATGAATCCGTTCGGCTGCATCGACGTGATGCAGTCGCCGATCCCGTACGAGACCCCGCCGATCGTGCAGTGGTCGGTCGCGCACGAATTGGGGCAGGAGCCGCCGCAGTCCACACCTGTCTCGGTCCCGTCCTTGATACCGTCCTGGCAGTTCGCCTCGACGGGGTCGGCAGGGCTCGTGCAGCCGGGGTCAGGGGGGAGGAATACCTCCTTCCCATCCTTAGTCACATAGCACCCCGCGTAGTCGCAGGTCCCGTCATGGTTGTTGTCTATGCCGTCGCTGCACTCAGGCTTGTTGACGGGCGTGCCTTTGCACGAAGCGGGCGCATCGCTCGCGAGTTCGCACATCCAGGTGCTGGCGAGGCAGATCGCGTTGAAAGGGCAGCCGCCGTATGTCCCGCAGTCGGGCTTTGTCGTCGTGCTGCAGCTCGTCTGGCATCCGGAGTCGAGGGTGCAGACGAATTTGCCGTTCTTGCACACGTAGCCCTGCCCGCAGCCGTAGGTCGTATTGAACGGCTGGCAGGAATCGTCGTTTGGCGGAGGAAGGGTCGTCGGCGTGCACGCGCTCGGAGAGGGGCAGGCGTCCTGGCAGGCGGCAAGATCGGCATACGGGTCGCCGTGGCAGAGGAATTTCTGCTCGCCGGTCCCCACGGTGAGCGTCTCCTGGTTCCCTCCGGAATCCGTGTAGGTGCAGGTGCTGGTGATCGCCTGGCAGGAGGCGGTCGGGCAGGGAGGCATGCCGGTCGGCGCATGGCAGTTCTCTTTGGTGTCCTCTGTCAGGATCGAGCCGGGGAGGAACGGGGAATCGGGGCCGCAGAAGCCGCCCGGCAGCCAGAGATAGGTGCCTGTGGCGGTCTTGCAGCAGACGTCGCCGGAGCTGCAGTAGGGAGGTGCAGTGCCCTGGGAGCAGAAGCCGTCGAGAGAGACATTATACCCGGAAGGGCAGCTGTACGGCGTAGCCGTAGTGGTGACGTCGTTGCATTGGTAGGAATTGTCTGTGGTGCCGGGGTTCTTCTGCTGCAGGCAGCAGATGTCCTTCGGCTGCGTTGAGACGCCGCAGGCGGATAGGGAATAGGTCGCGGCCGTGAGCGTGGAACAGGCAGAGAGCTGCTGCGTGAAACTGGTGCGGTCGCAATAGCCATTGGCATCCGCCTGCGTGCCCGAGGTTATGTTCATGCAGTACTGCGTGTCGGGCGCGTTCGCGATAGGATGCGCCTCGAAGGCTCCCTGCATCGATTTGATCTGGCTGATGCAGTCGCTCGCAGGGCTGGCCTGCGTGCTGCCGGAGAAGGTGAGCGTGCACGAGCCGAGGTCCATGGCATGCGCTGCACCACTCCAGAGGAGAAAAATAAGGAGTATGAAAGACAGCACAACGTAGGCGTTTCTTCGGTTCATATGACGGCCCTGGGGGTTTTTAACGAGGATAGTGGTATAAAAGCTTTATGGTCGGGTCGCCAGACCGGCGGTCGAGGAGGATAGGTGGGATATGTGGGTAATGTCGCTCCTGGTGAGGAGGGCCATGAAGAGGACGAAGCGGCCTGCGCTTTGGGGGGCCGTCCCTTGCGCAATCGGACATAGAGTAGATAGAGGATGATCACGAGGACGAAGGCGATCGCGCCGATGAAGTAAGGCGTCGCAGAGGAAGAGGTGCGCGAGCCCGAGCAGGGGTTTTTGGGGATACACCCATCGCTTTCGAGATCGATCATCTGGTCTGAGTGGCAGGTGTCGTCGAAGAAGCCTGTGTCGCATGCGCACACACCGTTTACGTAGCTTGAATGGTTCCCGCAGAAGCCCGATGCGTTCACGCACTGCCCTCCCTTCTCGAGCGGCCTGCCCTGGCAGGAGGAGCAGGACGCGACCTTGGCCGTCCCGCAGCGATAGGGCTTCGGCGCAGAGGCGCTCACACAGATGCTGCCGAGGACGCAGCGCTCGCCCGGAGCGCAGGAGCAGTTCGTCGCAGGCTGCCTGTTGCAGTAGCCGGCTGCGCACGCGTCCTGGCAGAGCGTCGCGCAGTGCTCAGGAGAGAGCGTATTGTTGATTGTGAGGCCGCCACGTGCGCTACAGGCATCGGATGACAGCTCCATGAAGCCGTTCCCCGTGCAGCAGCAGGAGGTGGAGCATGCGGGATAGAGCGCCTTTCCGCCGAGCTCGCATGCGCCGGCCGCCGTCGTGTTGAAGAGTCCGGCGCAGGTAAAGCGTGTGGCATAGGGCGTGCAGCTCCCCTCCTTCTCGTTGTAGCAGCATCCCGCCTCGCACAGCGACGTCCGGTACGGCCCGATGAGCTGCCGTTCGCAGGTGGCGTTGCCCGCGCAGCAGAGCTCGGCGAGCGCAGAAGACGAGAGGTTGAGCTGTTGGCAGTAGATTGTCGAAGAGGGGTTGTAGCACGTGCTGACCGCAGCGGCGGGCGCAGACAGGAAGATGATAATGAGAACTGAGGACAAGAGGATGGCAATCGAGAAGAGGAGAGAGAGCCTCATGGATACCTCACCACCGCGCTGCACACATAGCCAGGAGGCGTACCGAGCGAGAGTTTGGTTATCTCGAACCTTGGCGACGTGCCACTGACACCGTCGGAAGTAGGAGAGCCGGTAACGGTCTCATGCAGATTACATTGAGAAGCAGATTTCCTGTAAGTGATGTCGACGTCAAAGGAAGCGGAAGGGTCTGTGGTGAAGATATCAACGGTGAGGTTGAGACTGCTCGCATCCTGTTCAATTGTGCCGGAAGCCTCGACGACATCTGTACACGTAGAGACGCACGTAGGAGTGCCGGTGGAATCGTCGATGTAGCTGTAGCCGTCGGCGCAGCAGAGCGTTCCGCTGCCAGACCCTGTCCCGAGGACTGCTGCGCAGCTGTCGCTGCTCCCCTTGAGCAGGTTCTCCCCTGAGTCGTCGCCGCAGCAGAGGTAGGCGCCGAGCATCTCCGAACTGTCAGCGGGGGTGTAGTGTCCGTCGCCGTCTATGATGTAGCCGTATTCAGGTCCTTTGTTTGTAGCACTGGTCTGCGTCCCGAAAGTTGAACTCTCGCCCGATTGCGTCCAGACAGCACCGGAGAGCAGTCCGCAGTACTGCGGCGAGAGATCGAGGTCGTACGTCACAGGAGAGTTCATGTCAAACTTATCGTCCGCATGGGGGACGGTCTCGCAGCCTGGTGCCTCGAGCACGGCATCGCCTGGACCGCCTTCGAGCTTCGCTCCGGAAGAATCGACCGCAAGCTGGCATTGCTTTTCCGGATTGCTTATATTCCAACAACCGCCCCCGACGCACGTGAGCTCGCTGCAGAGGGCGTTGCCTGATACATCCTTAGGATATAGATCAGTTTCCTTTGTGAAAGCGGAAGAAGGGGACGTCGGCCGCTCGGCAGTCACAGTGCTCCCCGTGTAGTTGAGAGGGAGATTGACGCAGCGAGCGAACTTGTTGCACACGTTATTCGTCTGGAGCCCAATCATCTGTTCGAACGGTTTGCCGAGCGGAATGCAGGTGTCGGCGCCGGTGAGTATCTTCCCGTCTTTGCACGCCTGTGAAACCGTAATCGGATTAGTGTTGGTGTCTAGGAGTGCCTCCGGCGCCTGGCAGTGCCCTGTCTCGTCCTGGTCTGGGATGAGGTTGTCGCAGGTGGTCTTCACCGTCCAGGTATCTGGCTTTGATATGATGCCCGAGCACGAGTTCCCTCGATTGCCGCTGCACTGCTGGTTGAATGTCCGCGTGTAGAGGGCGTTGATGGGTCCTGGCTCATAGGAGTACTTCACCTCAGCTGCAGTGAGACGCGTAAGGACGCCTTGGCTGTTGTCTTTTACCGAATTGTTAAGCGGCGGGATGGGCACTTTTCCCGAAGCGACGTCTGCGAACGCGTTATCGCCATAGTTGCCATCGATAGGCGTAGCAGATGCGACAAACTGCACAGGGGCAGAGAGAGGCGCCTTCTTGATGCCCGTCTCATACTGTATCAGGTACACATTGGGGTTGCAGGTGACGTAGTCGAGCGAATAGCATGCTTGACCTGTACTGGCGTAGGTCCCCCAGTCACTGGGAGGTGGACCAGGATCCTGCCCGGAGCCCTGGCAGCAAAGGTGCGCGCCGTTGAAGGGGTTTGTATTGTCCGGATAGTCGGTCGTGTAGTTGTACCCTTCCATCCCCTGATAGGGGTATGGCGCCCTGGTCCTCCCGTCCACTTTCGTCTTGTATGCGGGCAGGCAGGCGAACACGGCGAGCTGTGTCGGGTTCTGCGGGGTGATCTTGTTCCCGTCGTTCAGGGTGAGTTCCGTCGTCAGGAGGCCTGAGGAGAGCGGGTTGGTCTGAGGTGGGAAGAATGGCGGATTGTTATGCAGCATGAAAGGCCCACCGGTAACTTTTTCCACGGCAGGGTTCTTGATCTCCGGTGTGATCGTCACCTCGAAGGGTAAAGTAGAGCTTGTGGCGAGCGTAAACTTGGACGAGAGTTGCGTCAGCGGCGAGAAGAGCCAGGAGACAGTATCAGTGTCGTAGTTCGATGCGGTGAGCTTGAAGGCGAAAGGGTCTTCGGCCGAAGCGTAGCTCTGGTTGATGTCGCCGAGATAGAGGTTGTGGCCATCGGTCTGTGTGCTCACGACCAGTATCCTGACGTCCTGCCAGTCGCAGCTGCCAGACTCGTCGCAGACCGACACCCGCACGACATGTGGGCCGGCGTCGGCAAGCGTCGTCGTGATCGAGGCGTTGCGATGCGTATTCTTGAAGGCTGCCGATTCCTGCCAGTAGTTTGTGTCGAGCTTGCCATCTAATTGGCTAGGGCTCTTATACCCCCAGGCGCCCTCGCAGGCGCTGTAGGGGAAAGGGCAGTTCAAGGGGCTGGAGGTCGAACCGAAGGATTTCAGGATTGTGGTGGCATCCTTGAGATAGTCCCCCTCCAGAAGCAGGCTGCTCGGCTGCTTGTAGGTGAAGGATTGGTTGTACGTCGCCATCCAACCGGAATAGTTGTACGTCGCGTTCAGGCAGGCTCTTCCGAGGCCATCCTTGCATCCGCGGTAGCCGACGTCGCTGTCCGGATCGTAGCCGTAGGGGCTTATCGTGATCGTGTCGCCCGCAGCGGCGACGATGTCGTAGGTGTCCCCTAGGCTCATCCCTGCCGTCTCATGGATGTAGTCGAGCACGGGATAGCGGTTCTGTACGGCGAAGTAGAAGGAGTACGGCCTGCCGTTGAGCTGGGAGCGGTTGTCGGTGATGTTGATGACGTCGGAATAGTTGTAGGCCCCGCACTTGTAATTCTTGTCGGTAAGACAGGGGTTCGTTATGACCGAGACCGTCATGCCCGGCTTGAGGCATGGCGCGAAGGTGCGGGAGGGGCGCGGCGTCAGGCAGGTCGACAGCGACGATGCGTTGTATACCATCGAGAAGAAGGGATCGATCA
>JBJKRA010000119.1:0-6676 GCA_046704905.1 Candidatus Woesearchaeota archaeon | reverse complement strand
AAGCTCAAGGCGCTCCTCTTCGCCTCTGGCAAGCGCCTCGCCCTCGACGAGCTCGCGAGGCTCGTGCACAAGCGCGACCTGCGCCCGGTCCTGTTCGCGCTGCGCGAGCTTAGCAGCGAGTACCAGGCCCACCCTGCAGAGCCCCTCATCCTGCTCGACGAGGGGGAGCGCACCTGGAGGCTCACGCTGAAAGAGCGCTACGTCTCGGTCGTCGAGAAACTCGTGACGCAGACGGAGCTTTCCAAGACCGTGATCGAGACCCTCGCCGTGATCGCCTGGAAGGCGCCGGTCACGCAGGCAGAGGTCGTCAGCGTCAGGACGAACAAGGCCTACCAGCACATCAAGGACCTGGAGGAGCAGGGCTTCATCTCCTCGGAGAAGTACGGCAGGACAAGGCTGCTCAAGCTCACCGGGAAATTCTACGACTACTTCGACGTCAGCAGGGACCGGCTCAGGACCGAGGTCCAGACGCTGCAGCCGGAAAGGAAGCGCCAGATACGGGAGGAGACCGTCTCGAAGGGCGAGGAGGTCTATACCGAAGAGGGGGACGCCAAGGAGGACGATGCAGCCGTCGACGAAGAGACGCAGCAGGAGCCAGATGATGGTGCGACGAAGGAGGACCGGTAGATGGCGGTCTTCCTCCTGCAGTGCCCGCACTGCGGCAACCGGATGAAGTTCATGCCCCTGACGGCAGAGAACCTGCAGGGCAAGTCCAAGCGCTGCGTCTACTGCGGGAAGTCGTTCAAGGCGTTCTCACACGTGAAGAGGCGGCTGACGTGAGCGCGATGGAGATGGACCTCTCATCGGTCAAGCAGGTGCGAAAGGACCTCAACCTCACGCAGAAGGAGCTCGCGCGCCTCTCGGGTGTCTCGCAGTCGCTCGTCGCCAAGATCGAGGCAGGCGTGCTCGACCCCTCCTACAGCAACGCGCAGAAGATCTTCGCGACGCTGCAGGGCCTGCTCGCCCGGCAGGAGACGAGCGCGAAGGAGCTGATGAGCAGGCGCCTGATCGGGATAGGTCCCAGGGCGACGGTCCCTGAGGCGATCGGCCTGATGAGGAAGCATGGCATCAGCCAGCTCCCGGTGCTCGACGGTCCGCATCTGCTCGGCCTTGTCAGGGAGAAGACCCTGATCGATGCGCTCCTGGCGAAGAGGCCGGCGCATCACCTTGAGGAGATCATGCTCTCGCCCCCGCCGATCGTCGCGCCGGACGCGCCGCTCGGGATGGTGCGGGACCTCCTGCAGTACTGGCCGATCGTGCTCGTACGCGACCGCAAGCAGTTCCTCGGGGTTATCGCCAAGGCGGACCTGCTCTCCGCGATGGTGCGTGGGATCACGGCGAAGAAGAAAAGCATATAAACACAAAAGAATTAACAATCGTTAACCATCCGGTGATCCCATGGGAAAGTACATCATCAGGCACGACCGCCCCAACTGCATCGGCTGCGCGGCCTGCGAGGCCGTATGCCCCAAGTTCTGGGAGATGCGTGAGGACGGCAGGTCCGACATCAAGGGCAGCCGCCTCCGCGAGGACGGCTGGCAGGAGCTCGAGATCGGGGAGGAGGACCTGCCCTGCAACCTGGAGGCGGCAGAGTCCTGCCCGGTCAACGTCATCCATGTCGAGGAGAAGGAGACGGGCAAGAAGCTGATCTGAAACCCCTATCTTTTATACCTCTCCTGTTTCCCTCTGCGGATGGCACCATCTCTTGTCGAAATCATCCGTTTCGAGCAGTCCATCGGCGATTTCTTCTTCGATGTGGCCGTCCATCTTTCCGGTCGGTATGTGAGCGTGCAGGTCCTTAAGGACGACCATTTCGTACACAGGAAAGACCGGATGACAAATGACATCCACGCCTTTTTCGAGCTCTACAACAGCGGTTATTTCCACCTGAGGGCATACGTGCGTCACATGCTTGACCATCCTGAGACGGTGGACAGCCTCTTCCTGACGGGCTATCGCAAGACGGGCATCAGCCACTCGGGCGGTGCCCATGCGCTGCATCAGCGGTGGTATCCCAGAGACCCTGCCGCGGTTGCTGACGAGATCCTCGTCCAGAACCCGCATCTTTTCACATACCCTCCAAAGCGAAATCTTTAAGAACGTCCCGTACCCTAAGAAGAATCATGCAGCAGCACTATGCGCTCATCAGACAGGCGTACGACGACTTCTACAAGGGACTGCTCGCCAAGGGCCGGCTCCCGCTCAAGGACACCGGCGTCGGGTTCTGGGGGGTGAGCGCGGCGGACGACGTCTTCGCGTTCTTCCGGCGCATCAATCTCGACCGCTATCACCATTTCCTGGATCTCGGGGCCGGGGATTTCAAGGTCGCGTTCATCGCCTCGCTCTTCACGCAGGCATCAGGCATCGAGTACGACCCGTGGCTCGTCGGACAGGCGAGGGAGATCCGCACGCGCCTCGCGCACATCCCGACGGTCAACCAGGTCGGCATCTACGAGGGGGATTTCCTGCAGCATCCACTGCATCCCTACGACGTGATCTTCTGGCATCCTGACCAGCAGTCCGTGGCGCTCGACCGCAAGCTCTCCCAGGAGCTGCAGGGCAGGCTCATCGTGCACGGACCGCACTTCCACCCGCAGGGGCTGCAGAAGAGGGAGATGCACACGATCAACGGCACGCTCTTTACCGTCTACTGAACCTTGCCGGTGAGCTCTCCGGTGACGGTGTAATTGTATTTTGGGTCGGTGCCGTCGAAATAGAAGTTGACCGAAAGCGAGAGCGTCGGCTTCCTGCCGATGGGGAGCGAGCAGCCGCTGTCGAGGACGATGACCTTCCGCTCGCCGGGATTGAAGAGCGTCGTCCCTGAGGTCCTGCAGGTAGAGCTGCCGTCGCTCATGTTCGCGACGATCCCCGTGATGTTGACGGTCTTCCCGATGTTGTTGCTGAGGCTGAGCTGGATGCTGCTCTGCGTGATGCTGAAGTCGTTGCAGGAGAAGGAGCTGAGCAGCGTGCACTGGTCCCTGACGAGGATGTCGGGGTTGAGCACGCCCGTATAGGTCAGCGCGCCGATGCCCATGAGCACGATCATGATGGCCCAGCCATAGGTCATCAGGAACTCCATCGCCGCCTGGGCTCTTTTCATGGGTGCCATCTCTTCTCTGCGAAAAGAATCAAAGGGAAAGAAAAGGGGAAAGGTTTACTGGACCTTGGAGATCATCTCGCCGTCCATGGTCTTGGCGAAGGTCGATCCGCTCTTGGTCAGGAAGTAGCTGTACTCGATCTTGAGCCTGGGCTTGGATCCCACCTGGAGGGCGTTCGCGCCTGCGGTGCAGTTGAGGCCAGCAATCGCACCCGACATAGTGACCTTGGCGATGTCGCCGTTGTTCACCACGAGGGGCGCTGCAGGCGTGATCGAACTGTCCGTGCATCCATACCCGAGACCGCTGTCCACCGAGGTCACGTTGATCCCGGTGATGGTGATCTGCTCGCCGAAGCCGTTCTGCAGGTTGAGCGTCACGCCGCCCGTGCTGCTCACCAGGTAGTCCTGGCAGCTCAGTCCCGGCGGAAGCGTGCACTTCTCAGGGAGAAGCGCGGAAGGGTTGAGCACGCCGAAGTACGCGAGCGCGCCGATCACGACCAGGACGACGAGTATCGCCCAGCCGTATGTCATCAGAAATTCCAGTGCCGCTTGACCTTTTCTTGCCATTCTTTTTCCTCCGTCTCACTCCGGATACAGGATATTGAACTATTGAGGAATTTTTTTGCCTTCTCTCTTTATATATTTTTCTCTTTTCTTTCCTGCCTGCAAACACTCTTTCCCAGTAGTGTCGTGGCTGCTGCAAAGACCAAAAGCATTTATACTCCCATTGCTGCATGGTGTGCGACCATGCAACATCTGCGCGCGCTCTGCGATCTCTACGAGCGGCTGGACCGGACGAGCAAGCGATTGGAAAAGACGCGGCTCGTCTCGGACTTCCTCAAAGGCAACGATCTTACGCCCGAGGTCTTCCTGCTGCTGCAGGGCTCGCTGTACGCGCCCTACGAGAAGCGGAAGCTGGGGTTCGCCGACCAGATGGTGCAGAAGGCGCTCTCGATCGCCTCAGGCCATACGCTCGCCTCGGTGAAGGCCGCCTGGAGGAAGGAAGGGGACCTCGGGCTTGCCGCTGAAAGGCTGATAGGGAGGAAGACCCAGCACGTGCTGCGCACCGAGGAGCTCTCGGTCGGCTATGTTGTCTCGACGCTGCGTTCGGTCGCGCATCTCAAGGGTCCCGGGTCGGCGGACGTCAAGACCAAGACCGTCGCGAAGGTCCTTTCCTCGGCGACGGCGCTCGAGGCGCGCTATGTCGTGCGGATGGTGCTCGAGGACCTGCGCATAGGCCTGGGCGACAGCACGATACGCGACGCCGTCTGCTGGACCGTCTTCGGGAAGGAGCTCGGCCTGTCATTCGCCGACGGGGATTTCACCGTGCCTGACCGGGAGCGCTACCAGCAGCATCTTGATGCGCTGCAGGAGGCGTACGACACGTGCCTCGATTTCTTCCGGGTATACACGGTGGCGAAGGGGGAAGGCGTGGAGGGGCTGCAGCGCATCACCATCGAGCCGGGCAAGCCCTTCAAGGTCATGCTCTATCCGAAGGCAAAGGACATGGCCGACGCCTTCGCGACCGTAGGGAGCCCGTGCGTGCTCGAGTACAAGTACGACGGCTTCCGCATGGTGATCCACAAGGACCATGACGCGATACGCGTCTTCACCCGCAGGCTCGAGGAGGTCACGGAGCGGTTCCCCGAGGTCGTGCCGGTGCTGCGGGAACAGATCAGGGCAGAGGTGGCCATCCTCGACGCCGAGGCCGTGGGCTACGATCCTGCGACGAAGGCGTACCTGCCGTTCCAGCGCATCTCGCAGCGCATCCAGAGGAAGTACGACATCGCGACCCTGGCAGAGAGATTCCCTGTCGAGATCAACGTCTTCGACGTGCTTCTCCTCGAGGGGAGGAACCTGATGAAGACCGCGTTTTCCGAGCGGCGCGACATCCTCGAGAGGGTCGTCCCTGTGCTGCCGCAGCGGCTGCGCCCTTCGGTGAAGCTCAAGACCGACGACGTGGAGAAGGCCGACCTGTTCTACCGCAAGGCGATCGAGGCGGGGTTCGAGGGCGTGATGGCAAAGAGCCTGTCGGGCATCTACCGGCCCGGCGCACGGGTGGGCTACGGCGTGAAGGTCAAGCCGGTGATGGAACCGCTCGATGTGGTCATCATGCAGGCGGAATGGGGCGAGGGCAAGCGCGGGCAGTGGCTGTCGAGCTTCTCTGTCGCGGTGCAGGACGAGGAAGGGAGCCTCCTGCCCATCGGCAAGGTGTCCTCCGGCCTCAAGGAGGTCGAGGAGAACGGGATGACGTACGCCGCGCTGACCGAGCGCCTGCTCAGCCTGAAGCTGTCAGAGGAAGGGAGAGGCATCGCGGTCCGGCCTGAGGTGATCCTCGAGGTGAGCTACGAGGAGATCCAGGAGAGCCCGACGTATGCGAGCGGCTACGCTCTCCGCTTCCCGCGGATCCTGCGGCTGCGCGACGACAAGGGAGTCGATGAGATCAGCGACCTCTCGCTCGTGCGGGAGCTGTTCGCGCTGCAGAAGAGGAGCAGCCTCACGGGCAGGAAGTGACCATTCCGGAAGCAAAAGTTTTATATACTATCCAGTATAGTGATTATGCTATCAGTCTACTCTTATGGTGTGACCATGGTCAACTCGTACGAATTCGAAAAGCAGTTCAGGAACATCGGCATAGACAAGGAGCAGATCCTCAACATAGGTAAGGCCCCTGAGGAGAAGACCGCGGCGCCAGCGGCAGAGGGGAGCGCCGCCGCGCCGGGCAGCCTCGAGAGCGAGATGGCGCTGCTGCGCAGGAAAATCGAGTACATCACGAACTCCATGTTCCAGCGCGTGGACGAGCGGTTCCTGGAGCTCGAGCAGAAGATAGAAGCGAAGCTGATCAACCAGCAGGACTTCAAGAAGGACGTGATGGCCCTCCGCAACGAGGTGGGGGAGCTGCGCGCGAAGATGGGCGACATCAGGATCGTCTTCGGCGACGGCACGTCGGCAGCACCTGTCCTTACGCCTGCAGCGTCCGCGCCTGTGCCTTCCGCTGCCCCGGCAAACGCGTCTGCGCCTGCTGCGCAGCCTACGACTGCAGCAGCCGCGAACAGGCCCAACGGCGGGATGAACGGCGGCGCGCCTCCGGAAGAGGTGCGCATCGACAAGATCTTCGACTTCTCGAACAAGAAGTTCTAGAAATATTTCCCTATTTTTTCTATTAACCATAATTTTATTAATTACTTAATCATTCATTCCTGAAAAATGGTTAAGTATGATCCTCATGTCTTGCATGAACTTGCTGAAAAAATTTATCATGAAGCAGATAAGATAGTCGTTGCATATGTCTTGTTAGGCGTCTTTATATCGTTACCAATTATCTACGTTCTGACTATTTTCCTCAATCTCATATCAGGAATACTTGTAGCTTCCTTTATAGTTCTCATTTGCTACCTCATTGCTCGCGATAAGGTTCTCAGACAGAAGGCAGAGGCCCAGGTCCTGCTCTGGCGTGTGGAAGTTGAATCTCATTTGTCAAAGAAAAAGTGATCCCTTTGTTTTGGAAAGGTGGGCATCGGCCCGGGCCTATCCGCTCCTCTCTTATCGACCACCTTCCCCGTAAGGGACGACCCCCTC
>JBJKRA010000118.1:0-5226 GCA_046704905.1 Candidatus Woesearchaeota archaeon | reverse complement strand
CATAGCGCTCCATGTAGTGGTCGGCGAGGGAGAGCGTGACGTTGCGCTTGAACTCCTCGATCGTGTAGGTGAAGCTCTGCGCGATCAGCCGTTCCAGGGACGACTCCGCAGAGCCCTTCGTGGAGAGCGGATACTGCTGCTGGTACGCGTGCATGAGCGAGAAGTAGAAGGGCATGGTGTCGTACCAGCCGGCATCCGCGTTCTCGGGGATGAAGCTGGTGTAGCGCGGGTGCGTGACGATGGCGGCATACCTCGTGAAGAGGGCGGTCATCAGCCCGACGAAGGGCGTGATGGCCGAGGGGTCGAGACCCGGCCGGTGCCGGGAGAGGATGCTGCGTACGGAGGCCGTCTCCATCGTCTCAGAGGTCGGCCTGCTGCATCCTGTTGAGGATGCGGTCGGCATCGACCAGGTAGCTGTCCAGCGGCACGGGCTTCGTCTTCCCTTCCTCCACCTTGCCCTCCAGGTTCCAGAGGGTGTCGAGCGCCTTGTCGTCGAGGACAGGCTCATGCGCATAGACCGGTGGGGTCTGGGCGACGATCGCCTCCTTGACCGCATTCAGCATCTTGGTGTGCTCTTCGACCGGCACGTCCGGCGCATAGACCTCTTTCGCGCTTAGGTAGTCCTGGTGCACGACCTGGTAGTAGTCGATCAGGTCCCGGTACGCCTCGTAGATGGTGTAGAGGGAGAGATCGCGCTGGTAGATCTGGTTCATACGCTGATAGGAGGCCCTCGCGGACTTGTTCTTGCTCTCTTCGGCCTTGAGCTTGTGGAAGGCGTTCTTGATGTCCGCCTCCTTCTGCGAGATGTCCGTCTTCATCTTCAGGAGGTCGTTCTCGAGGGCGTAGTCGGCCTTGGTGCGCAACTTGCCCTTGTACTCCTGGATGCGCTCCCTGGTCCTCTCCACCTCGTCGTAGAGCTTCTTGATGACCGCCTTGAGGAGCTTGCCTGCCTCCACGGTGTCGTGGTAGTGGCGCGAGTAGGACATGAGCTTCTCCTTGTTCTGCTCGAGCTTGCCCTTGATCTTCTGCACCTCGCCCTCGTAGGCGTCCTTGAGATGCGAGAGCACGAGCGTGGACAGCTCGTCATGCCCCATCCATTGCAGCCGCTTCGAGGCGATCTTCTGGTAGGTGCCGTTCTTGTCCGTCGAGAGCGTATACCTCACCTTGTCGATGATCGAGGGGGAAAGGTGCAGCTGCTGGCCCGCCCGTTTCGCCGAGAGCCCGAGGTCGACGATCTTCTCCAGGTCCAGCTGCGAGAGCAGCGACGCGACCGCCTCCTCGGGGTTCTTCGCGAGCAGCTCCCGATGGAGCTTCTCCTTTTCCTCGTTGGCCTTTGACTCGTAGAGGTCGAGCAGCTCCTGCGGGTCGAGGTTGTTGATGTTCTCCTGCGTCACGCCATCGAATGGCTGCTCCAAGGGCTGTTCCGCCGTGATTGTCTCTTCCATCCGTCCGTTATCTCCCATGATTGATCACCTGGGAAGGGAGTCTGCCCCGTCGGCCAGATATGCGTTGCTCCAGGGAAGGCGGAAAGGTTCCGCAAGGAGGCGAAGCGACGGTGGGGAATCCGGAAGGACCTGTGGGAAATCTCGGGAGAATGGGAAAATCTTCACTGCCGGGACAGCTTGAAATGGTCCACCAGGTGCTGGATGTCCTCGCGGAGGGCCGCGAGCTCGTCGAGCGAGAGCCACTCCTTCCTGTTCCAGTTGTCGTGCCCGCTGCCGAGGAACTTCACCGTGACATGGTTCTCCCTGCCGCAGCCCTCGCAGATGATCGTCTTGTAGTGGAAGCCGTCCAGATGGTCCGAGAGCCACGTCCTCTGGGTGAGGTCGGCGTGGCAGTAGAGGCACTGCCGCTCGAGGCTCCTGTCCTTGGCTTGATGGTGGACGAACATGAGGAGGGGCCGAAAGAGGTCATTTAAATGCGTAGCGGTGTACCGCCGGCAGGGTCCGCCGCTTCCGGCAGCGCAAGGAGGAAAAGAGAGCGGAACGCGCCCGGCCGGACGGTCTTTTTTTCCGTCCGGCGTTTTTTCCGACGGGGGCACGGCAGTTTCCGGGCAAGGGCGCGACAGGGTTATGAAAAGGCGGCGCTTCGCCATGGTCCGGTGATCCACCATGCAACCGGGAAAACAGCATAAAGGTATCATAGGCACAGGCTTTAAGATGCTCTTCTACACGGGGCTTACCGCCGTGACGCTCTTCGTCGCGGATGCGCTCGACCTGCCGAGCAGGGGCATAAAGGCGTACGACAGCATCAAGCAGTACGTCTTCGAGCGAAAGGTGGAGGCGCCGCAGACCCTCGACCGCTATTTCGCAGGGATGCCAGAAGGGCAGCAGGAGCGGATGCTCGCTGGGTACCTGGTCGGGCATCCTTCGCTGATCGAAGGGCTCACGGAGAACGACAGCCTGGACAAGCGACTCGGCAGCCATTATCAGGACATGCGCTTCGCCGAGGACAAGGTGGGCTACGTGCTCGACGGGAGACTCTCCCCGACGGAGCGCGTCGCGCTCGTCGACTCGCTCTACCACAGGATGGGCGGCCAGGAGCGTCTGCAGGTCGTCAAGGACATCATAGGGTTCTAGGAAAAGACCAGGGCCCTGCGCAGGTACAGGACCAGGAGCAGCACGGGCAGGAGCGCGAGAAGGACGATGCCCAGGGCCGCCGCGACGAACGTCACGAGCGCCGCGATCCCCAGGTAGGCGACGATCGTCATGACGAGGAACAGGAAGAGCTTCACCCTTCCGATGCGCTGGAAGAAGAAGAGGAAGAGCGCCGAGAGCACGATGAGCGAGAGCAGCACCACCAGTCCGAGGAAGCCCCCGATGAGGGCGAGCGCGACGGTCCCTGCTGCTATTGCTGCTGTCATGTTGGAAGGGCGCCTCAGGGTCTTCGTTTTTCAGCATGCGGTTCAGACGGGAATAACCTCATCATCGGCACCGGTATGTGGAGAAGGCGCGGTATAAAAGGTTTGCGGGGCATCCCGGAGATCAGGATGGCACGAGCCTCGACGCCTCCTCCTTGAGGAGATGGTACGCGTCAGGCACACCGATACTCTGCTTTTCCATCTGGTTTATGGTCGCCGTCTTGAGGCCCCTGTAGGGATTCTCTCCCCGCAGCAGGCCGGCGGTCGCTGACAGTATTCGGAAGGAATGGAAGGACCTCTTGTTGTAGTCGTAGATGCTGCCCATCTCGAGCAGCTCGGCATCTGGCCGGCCCCTGAAATAGGCGATATGCTCCCTGGCGCTGCGGACAAGGCCCTCGTATCTCGCATGCTGATCATCGTCGCTCTCCTGCGGATAGTCCTCGATGGTGATCGTCGCAAGGTACCTAGGGAGGATGTCATCGAGGAGCAGCTGCCCCATCGTGCTGATGTCGGAATCGCCGGTGATGATGAGCGTAGGGCTGCTGCCAGGCATTATCGCCGAGTACATCATCGCACAGCTCGTCAGGATATGATCAGCAAAAAGGTTGTTCGCCTTCCCTGCATGCAGGTTGTGGACCAGCTTCCGGTAGAATCGTCCGTCCGCCGAGAGATAGCCCTTGTCCCGCATCGCAGAGACGATATCACCCTCTTTCGCTGCATCGAGGACATTTCTCTGCAGTCCGACGAAGTAGCTCAACGCGACGTTGAAGAAGGTCTCAAGATTCCTGCTGTCCACGAGATCATCCGAGAGGTTCCTGTAGATCGTCCGGAAATCCTTGATTCCGGCAAGTGTCTTTTCCCCTAACGTAAGCCTGTTGATTCCGCCGTTCGCCCGCTCACGCTTGAGCGTGGGAAGCTCGATGAAGGTATAGTAGTCGGAATGCCTGATCTCGCCTATCAGCTCTCCTGCCCTGCCTGCCCCAGGCCCCTCGCCGAGAAAGCAGCTGGTATCGGCAAAGACCGCTATCCGGCCTCCTTTGTAGCTGGCAATCTCCTCAAGATCAAGATCGGCCGATTCGCTGTAGGGGTTTGCGTTGGCAGAGATGCCCTCGGCTTTCCTGCCGACCCGCACTCTCGCGACCCCTTTTTCCTTGAGGTCGGCGACCACAGCCTTAAAGCCGGCCCGGCCTGCAAAAGGATGATAATCGTCAAGAATGTTCTTTCCCGGAAACCGCCAGCCATCGGACGAGAACCGATCGCTGGCGAGCGGCTCACCATCGGCAGGAATCTCTTCCAGATAGAGGTCAGCCGTATGATATGGGATCTCCCCGTTCAGTATCCGCCTATACTTGTTCTGCCGCTTCGCTGAGGAGAGGAACGCCCCGACCTTCGGCACGCGTTCTGTCAGGGCTCTTTCGAACGCTTTCAGGACGCTTTTGCCCAGCATGCGAATGACTGGAAAGGTGCTGATATATAAGTCTTTCTGTATGATGCCACTAGAGAGTGACTAAGTATTGGAAAAAGATTGGCCTTGGATTTTCGCAGATGACGGACGATATCCGAGATGGATGCAGGAACCCATATCAAACAAAAGCCCGACTCGCGGTCCATGCGCATCAAAGAGCTCTCGGAGACGTACAGGCCGCGGGAGCGCCTGCTGCGCTACGGCGCATCGGCCCTCTCCGACGCGGAGCTCCTGGCGCTGGTGCTGCGCACAGGGACGAGGGAGGAGAACGCCGTCGCCATGTGCGAGCGCCTGCTCTCTGCATGCAGCCTTTCGCGGCTGCCTTCCTGCTCTCCAGCGGAGCTCCGCAGGGTCAGGGGCATCGGCGAGGCCAAGGCCTGCCAGATCATCGCCGCGTTCGCCCTGCAGCAGCGCATGAGAAATACTTCAGGGAGGCCGCTTCGTTCGGCAAAGGACGTCTATGCGTACGCTGCCGCCCAGTTCACAGGGGAGAGGCAGGAGCGTTTTCTGGCCCTTCTGCTCGACACGAAGAACAGGGTGACGCGGGAGGAGACCATCTCGGTCGGGACCCTCAACTGCTCGCTCGTCCATCCGAGAGAAGTCTTCGCCTCGGCCGTCCGCGAAAGGGCGAACGCGGTCATCGTCGTGCACAACCACCCCTCCGGCGACCCGGCGCCCTCGGCAGAGGACAGGGAGGTGACACGGATGCTGAAGGAGGCAGGGAAGCTGCTCGGCATCGCCGTGCTCGACCACATTATCATCGGCGACGGCAGGTGGTACAGCTTCAAAGAGAACGAAGGGTAGAAGGCAATCGAAAAGGAGGCATGGCTATTCCATATGCCCCTGCTGCGCAGGGGACTTCTCTTCGGCAGGGGGGAAGAGTCCTGCCGAAGAGAAGTCC
>JBJKRA010000117.1:0-11415 GCA_046704905.1 Candidatus Woesearchaeota archaeon | reverse complement strand
AGGCACGGCCTTAGGGTGCATCTGCGCACCCACGCGACAATGCGCGAGGCGCTCGCCTAACTCTTCTCTGAGGGCCTCATCGACAGGGTCGGATGCGTCTGCTACCCTTTCGAGGAAGGGCTCTTCGCGCGGCTCACCGGCTCCTCCACCTTCTTCAAGCCGGCAGCGGCAATCATAGAGGACATCAGGAGCAGCATGCGCATCTTGCGCAGCGAAAGCATAGCGAAGGAAGCGATACTCTATCTCGTGCCCGGTATTCTGGAGGCGAAGGAGCTCAACGCGATCATCGAGGAGACCAAGGGGACCTTCCCGGCATACCGCGTCGTAGCCGCGTCCCCAGATCGCTTCGTGGCTGGGGAGCCTTTTATCCCTGCGACGCCTGAACTCCTGAAGGAGACGGCAGATTATCTCTCGGCGTTCCACAAGGGCGTCAACATACAGGTGCAGGACGATGAAGGATAGGGGCTACGAGGAGGCGCTCGCCGCATGGTACGCCCTGCGCAACGACAGGCGCATCAGGCCGTCGCTCGACGGGATGAGAAAGGCCCTCGAGCGCCTCGGCAATCCTGAGAAAAGGTTCCGCTCCGTCCACATCACTGGCACGAACGGCAAGGGTTCCACGGCGGCGTTCCTCGCCTCCATCTACGGACAGGTGTACAGGACCGGCCTCTACACGAGTCCCCATCTTGTCGACTTCTCCGAGCGCATACGCATCGGCGGCAAGCCTATCACGCACGAGGGGATCATGGAAGGCATGCAGGTCCTCGCCCCCCTGGTCTAAGTGCTCTCGCTCACCTTCTTCGAGGCGACGACCGCGCTCGCGTTCTGGCATTTCGCGAAGGAGCAGGTCGACATCGCCGTCATCGAGGTGGGCATGGGCGGACGCTGGGACGCGACGAACGTCATAGAGCCCCTCGCAGCCGTCCTCACGAGGATCGGTCTCGACCATGAGGACTATCTCGGCGACCAGGACGGCATCATCACGGAGAAGATCGGCATCATCAAGCCGAAAGCAGAGGTCATCACGCTCGCGGACAACGCGGGCGTGGAACGGATACGCAGGCGCGCAGAGGAGCTCGGCTGCCCATGCCGCACGGTCGGCGAAGCGGACTACGTGAAGGATTGCGCACGTTTCGGCCTCGACAGGGATCGCTACGGTTTCCACAGCGAGAACCTGCCGCTCGCGCTCGCGGCGGTCGATGCGCTCAATAAGGAAGGAGCGTTTCCGGTCGACGAGCGGACGATTGCCGCAGGCATCAGGGACTTCTACTGGCCGGCCCGCTTCGATCTGATCCAGCCAAGGCTCATGGTCGATGGCGCGCACAATGTAAACGGCATGCGCTGGCTCGCCGTCCATCTGAAACCCTTCCTGGAGAGGGAAGGCTTCTCCCGCTGCATCGCGGTCTTCGGCTGCCTGGCCGACAAGCGCTACGAGGAGATGGCAGAGGCGCTCCTCAGCGTCGCCGACAGGATTGTGGTGACCGAGCCGTCCTATTTCCGCAGGCTCAGGGCAGAGGACCTTGCAAGGGTCCTCCCTAAAGACTGGGTCGTCGCGATCGAGCCGGACGTCGCGAAGGCGGCGCGCCTCGCAGAAGAGACCGCAGACGAAAGGACCTTGGTCCTCATCACCGGATCCATCTATCTGGTAGGCGGATGGCTGGCAGGCAAGGAAGAAGAAAAAGCGAGGAAGGTTTAGAGCAGCGCGTCCTCAGGCAGGTGCACCGCGCGTCTGCCGAGGCGCAGCCTTCTGAGCAGGCGCCGGTCATGCTCGCTGAGTCCTGGTATGCTCGCGATCCTCCTCTCGACCACTTCGGCCGCGTAGTCGTCCTGCAGATGCGCCGCTATAGATACAAGGGTCTGGTCCATGCTCTCACCTCTTTTTCCGTTCGTTTCCCACGACCGTCTACCCCCTCGACCGCAGCGTAGCTATATAAGGTTCTGGCTTATATATGTCCAGTGAAGAGGCGATACAGAAAACCACGCGAGAAGAGCGATGCACAATTGTTATAAACGCTGCTTAAAAGGAAGTGTCACCGACTGGAGAGTGTGAACGCGTCGCCGTCCGAGAGCGAGAAGGTTTCGCGCAGGTTCGTTGGCGCGACCACTTCCAGCACAGAGCAATCGTACCGTGTTTTTTCTGGCACGACGATGGTGACAGGACCGTGACGGGGATCGAAGGCCGCATAGCAGGTCACGGCGCCGAACGTGCGTCCCCCCCTGGTGAACCCGGAAATCCTTTCAGAAGGGAGCGACGAAAGGAACGCCTCGGCCTCCGAAGGGTCGGCATGCAGGTTGAGCGTGCCGGGGAAGGGGGCGTACGCGCAATGCTCTGCGAGCCGTTCGCGGTAGAGGCCGATGAAGTACGCTCCCTCGCCGACGCCGGGGAAGACCCTTCCGGTGAACGTAAGCGTTTTCCTGTCTGCCATAGCCAGCTGAGAGCAGACGGTGCTATTTTAAGGTTAGGATTTTTGCGACAGGGAATGCCGCAAGGGAAACATTGCAGGAAAAAGCAGAAAAGCATATAAAGCACAGGAGGCATCGCCGGACCATGCCTGCCGCAACGACGCTTTCGGAAGCCGCGAAGTTCATCGGCAAGAGCCTCGAGTCGCTCGGCACCACCATCGCCGTCAGCATCGGCATCCTCTTCATCGGTCTTGTCATAGGCAAGCTCGTCGAGAAGTTCCTGACCGGCATCCTCAAGACCCTCGCGACGGACAGGCAGGTGAAGCGTGTGCTCGGGTTCAACGTCCCGGTGGAGGAGCTGCTGCCTGCGCTGCTCGCGTATGCCATCTATATCATCACGGTCATCCTCGCGCTCGACAACCTCGGCATCGGCGTGCGCATAGTCAACTTAGTGCTCTGGGCTGTCATCATACTCGCCATGATATCCTTCGCGCTCTCCATCAGGGATCTCGTCCCGAATGTCGTCAACGGCATCGCGCTGCTCTCGAACAGGCGGATCAAGGAAGGCGACGAGCTGAGGATAGACAACATCAAGGGGTACGTCCAGGAGATAACGCTTACGCACATCACGCTCTTTGTCCGCAATGGCGAGACGGTGATCATCCCGAACAGCATGATCACGAAGAAGATCATAACGGCCCGGAGGAGGAAGGCCGGCGCCGCATGAACCGGATTGCCGTCACGCAGGCGGAGCGGTTGAAAAACGGCTCCAGAGTAAAAAAGAAAGTTTAATAAAGAAGGGTGGCCTACGGGAACGCGGTGGAGGGATGTTCCGGTGCAGAAGTGGAATAGGACCATAGAAAATTCTGACGTCGTGACCTACGAAGCGCAGGGCAAGGAGATCAGCATGCGCATCGAGTGCCGCAGGCACGAGGACAGCACCTGGGGCATCTTCAAGACCTACTACAACGACGCGATCAACTACACCGAGGAGTTCTTTGCGACGAGCCCTGAGGAGCTCTCGATGCTCCTCTCCCAGCTGATGAAGGAGAAGGCGCTTACCCTCACCGAGATCAGCAGGATAAAGCGTAACCAGCTCAAGAACCCGGTCGTCGAGGTCAAGCGCGCCTACAAGGAGGACAACGTCGAGAAGTGGCTCTTCTCCATAGACGGGAGCGACTTCGACAACTTCTTCGTCCTGCGCGAGTACGACGTGCTCGAGATAGACATCATCGTCAGCGAGCAGTACGCCTACTACGAGAACAAGATCGTCGAGGCGATCAACAAGATCCTCTCGATTGAGAACCTCGACCTCGATGTCGTCGAGAACATGTACTTCTACAGGAAGCGCGCGAAGAAGGCCTTCCGCAGCCAGGTGCCGAGCTTCCTCTTCAACAAGATCGAGTCGGACTTCGGCGGCGACGAGGAGTAGCGACCGTTTCCCTTTTTCTTCCTTTCCCAGGGTCACCATCGGAAAATTTTATTAATCCGTAGCGTCAGATCATGCAACCATGCTGATAGACATCTTGGGCTATGCCGCCGGGACGCTCGTGGTGATCTCGCTCCTGCCGCAGGCGATCAAGAGCTGGAAGACGGGATCGACGAGGGACATCTCGCTCTGGCGTTACCTCATCTATGTTGGAGGCCTTATCCTTTGGGTGGCATATGCGGCGATCATAAAGAACGGCCCTGTAGCGGTCATGAACGGCATCGGGCTCGTGCTTGCCGCATCCATACTCTACCTGAAACTGCGGTACGGCTAGCTTCTACACGATGCTCGAGAAGATCCCGACGAAGATGCTTCGGAAGAGGAAGTAGATGAGGATCGAGATGAGCGTGTAGGCCGGGACGTACTTCAGCCCCTCCTTGACGTTGCCGTGGCGGATGATCGAGACGATCGCCGCGCTCGAGAGGCTGACCACCACCAGCGCGCCGATGGAGAACGTCGAGAAGCTGCTCTGGAGCGCCGGGTTGCTCGTCAGCCCGGAGAGGTCGAACGAGAACTGGCTGCCGGAAAGGCCTGTCACCTGCATCTTGGACGCGAGCGTGCGCATGATGGTGACGAGGCTGTAGGAGAGCGCGAAGAGCACCGGCGCTATCCCCATGACGATGAAGTTGAGGAAGATCACGTAGGTGGTGTTCGTGGAGACCATCTCGCGCTTGAGCTCCTTCGTGTCCCTGATGTTCTGCTCGGTCTTGTCGATGATCTCGGAAATCCTGCCGCCACCTTTGAGCCCCTCGATGATGAGCTGGAAGCTGCGTTTCAGGATGGGCGAGTCGTACTTCTCGGTGAACTCGAGGAGCGCGTCCTCGATGTCCTGGCCTGTCATCACGCGCTTAGCGATCAGGCGTATCTCCTCGGCGAGGATGCCGAACTTCGGCCGGATCGCCTCCCACAGCGCCTTCTCGAACGACATCCCGCCCTTCAGGTTCTCCGAGACGTAGCGCAGGAAGTCCTCGATGATGTCGTCCATGGCCTTGGTGCGCTGCGTGATCCGCAGGTCGTAGTAGATGTAGATCAGCGACATCAGCAGGAGCAGCACCGCCAGCTGCACGATGAACCAGAACAGGAAGATGAGGATCATCTGCGTCGTGAAATGGTACTGCGAGACGAACGGCAGGAAGTAGGTGACGAGGAAGAAGCCGGTGAAGAGCACGCTGAAGTAGAAGAACATGCCATAGAGCGTGTAGGGCGTCTCCGTATAGCCTGCCTTCACCAGGTAGCGCCGCAGCCTCGGGCGGAAGTACTTGGGGATCAGCGCCCGGCCGAACTCTTCAGGGTGGAGGACGAATCTGCTCTGTGCCATGCTAGAAATTCACCAACGGTCTTATGGAGTGCAGCGCGGAGATGAACAGATACTGGACGAATGCGAAGATGAACAGGAACGTGAAGGCGAGCGTGTTCGTGAACGGAAGGTTGAGGAACGATGCGATGATGATGAAGATGGTCATCCCCAAGGAGGGCAGCACGGTCGCGACGACCATGTAGATCATGATGAAGGCGTTGAGCCTTTTGCCGTAGTCCTTGATCTCGAGCATCTGCTCCTTCGTGATCTGCATGAGGATCGAGCGCAGGGGCACGCTGATGTCCACGCCGGTCTTGAGGGAGGTGATCAGCTCGGAGAGGATCATCTTGAAGTACTTGGACGGGGAGAGTTCCCTTGCCCGCTCCAGCGCCTCCTCGACCGGAGTCCCCGTCTTGATGTCATCCACGATCTCCATGAAGTACTTGCTCGCGATGCCGTAGGAGCGCGAGGCGTCCTCCAGCGAGTTGACGAGCGGCAGTCCCGATTCGATCTTGACCAGGAGATAGCGTCCGGCGAAGAGCACCTCGCGCTCGATGTCGCGCTGGCGCTTCCTGATGTAGACTTTCGGCGTGCGCTTGAAATAGCTGTAGGAGAGGGAGAAGAAGACGAGGAACAGGATCAGGTAGAAGAAGGGGTTGACGCCCGGCACGAGGGCATGCATGAAGAGGAAGGCCGTGAGCACCAACGCGACGGAGATGCCAAGCGACGCCTTGATGGCGCTTGCGAGGAACTCGGTGATCGGCTTGCTGATCTTGGCGATACGCAGATCCTTCTCGAGCTCCTGGTTGCGCATCGCGAGCGCACGGACGATTGTTGCGAGAACCATGCGGACAGCCTCAAGGGTCAATAGAGCTGGTTATGGGCATTGTAGTATTCGCGGAAGCGCTTGCCGACGAGATCGATGTCGGTGACCTGTCCGCGGACCAGGTCCTTGAGGACCTTGATCTTCTCGTTGATGTTCGCGTTGATCTGCTCGAGCGACATGCCGGTGAAGAGCTTGATCGTGTCGAGCAGCGAGGCGGACTCGTTGACCGTCGCCAGGCGGTCGTGCGTCGGATCGTACTGCAGCAGCAGGTTGTAGTCGCCGTTGGGCAGGATCTCCGCGATCTGGAAGGTGCGGCGCTTGCCGGTCCTCCTGTTCCTCGTCTGGACGACGATGAGCTTGAGCGCCGGCAGTAGGCTCTTCGGCAGGTCGATGGGCGGGTTGGTCAGACGCATCACCGTCTCGTCCACGTTGTTGGCGTGGAGCGTGGCATAGACCGAGTGGCCGGTATGCATGGCCTCGAAGAGCACCTCTGCCTCGCGCTGCCTCCGCACCTCACCCATGATGATCCGGTCCGGACGCATACGCAGCGAGTTCACCACGAGATCGAGCATGGTGATCTCGCCCTTCCCCTCGGGATTGGGGAGCCTCGTCTCGAGGGGGACCCAGTGCAGCTCCTTGGGCAGCCGGATCTCCCTCGTGTCCTCAATCGAGATGACACGCTGGTTGATGGGGATGAACGAGCAGATGACGTTGAGCATGCTGGTCTTTCCCGAGCCGGTGCCTCCTGAGATGAGGATGGACAGCTCGTTCTCGACGGCGAGCCAGATGAGGGCCGCGGCGGCGTAGTTGAGCGTCCCGTCGCGCAGGAAATCGGTGATGGTCCAGGGGCGTTCGGCGAACTTTCGGATGGTGATGGTGTTGCCGTCCGAGGAGATGGGGGCGAGGGTCGCGTTGACGCGGTCGCCCGTCTTGAGATGCGCGTCGAGCAGGGGTTTGAGGACCGTGATCTCCTTGTTGTTCTCGCTCGCGATCATGGTCGAGTAATGGCGGATCTTCTTCTCCGAGGGGATGCGGATGTTGGTCTTGAGCCAGCCGTAGTGCTTGTGGTAGACCCAGACAGGCTCGTGCGCCGAGTTCACGACGATCTCCTCGAGGTTCGCGTCGTGCAGGAGAATCTCTATGTCGCCGAGGCCGATGTTCTGCCTGATCAGGAGCCCGGTCAGGAGGTCGCACGTCTCCTTGTCCGCCCCGGGGAAATACTTCTTTACGAGGACCAGCATCTCGTCGCGGAAGCGTTCCCTGATCTCCGACGTATCGTGGCTGACCCCGAGGGACATCGAGCTCATGTTGATGCCTGAGATGAACTCTTCCCTTATCTTCTCGAGGATGATGGCCGTCGAGCGCGTAATGTTCTTTATGGAGATGTCGTAGTGCGAGAAGCCTTCCCGGTCCACATAGATGGAGACGTCGATAAGCTCGTTCTCTATGCGCAGCTGGTAGGCGGTGAGCTTTTTGGTGATGGGTGGTTGGTCGGCCATAGGGCATCCCTTACAGGTAGAGCATGGGGTATGTTGCGGTCAGGCGCTGCAGGAGCTTTGCGGCCTTCTCGTCCTCTCCATCGCGTTTTGCCTGCAATGCTGCGAGGTAGCGCGCGACGGAGGCGTCGTCCTGATGCTGATAGAGGAGGTGCAGGAAGGACATCACCCTGTCGGAAGCCTCGTCGTGTTGGTAGGCGGAGAGTACCTTGCGTAGCAGAGCGACCGAGGGGTCCCTGCTCCGGGAAAAGAGCTTTGAGAGCTGCGGCTGGTCCTTCGTGAAGAGGGCGAGCAGCGCCGCATGCAGATCCTCATGGGTCCCCGAGTCCGCGGGGCTGTCGCCGCGCAGCACCGAGAGGTAGGCATCCGCCTTCCTCTTGAGGTAGGAGAGGAACGGCTGGTCGTCCGTGAAGGTGGCGGACAGCTCCTTGTAGAGCGACAGGAACGGCTGCAGCGCATCATGGAACCTTGTCCGGTCGCCGTCGGCAAGGCCGTCGAGATCCTTGATCATGTCGCACGCGCGGATCTCGTCGTGGAGGCGGAGTATCTCCTCACGGATGCGGGTGTTCTTCCTGGCGAAGCTGAGGGGCAGGTGGTTGTAGCTCGCTGCGATCTTCCGGTACTGCCCGTCGAGCGCGGAGAACTCGTGCCCGGCAAGCTGGTCGCGCGCTTTGATGACGAGGCGCAGCAGCTCCTGGTAGGCCTCGGTCGTCGCAGGATCGGTCAGGTGCCCCTCATCCGCATGGGAGACGGCCTGCTGGTAGTAGGACCTGGCAGAGGCCAGCATCCTTGCCATCTCCTCCTCATGCCCCGCAGGGACCGTGGCCAGGAGCGCGGTGAAGCGCTGGTAGACGTCCTGCGCTCGCTCATGGGCACCGTGCGCGACAGCGTCGGAGAGCGCCTGAGAGAGCCTTGAGAGCTCTGCCCGTTTGGCCGAGAAGAGCGCCTCATGCTCTTCCTTCTCCAGGCGCGCGAGTCTCGTCGAGCCGGCAAGTATCCTCTGCTCGATCTCCTTCTTCTGCGAGAGGAATCCCGCAGGAAGGCCATGGAACTTCTCCTGGATGCGCCGCAGCAGCGGGAAGCAGGGCTCCGTCTCTTTTGCCGACAGATGCCCGTCGAGCTCTGAAAGCAGCCTACTTATCTCTGCCTCGGTCTTGGCGAAGATGGTGTCTGCGTCGTCATGATAGACCGCCATCAGCTGCCGGTAGAAGCGGAAAAGCGATTCCTGCAGGGCCATGCGCTCCTCGATGAACGAGGCCGGCACCTGCTGGTAGACGGCCTTCGCCTTCATGTAGGAAGCCATCGCGTCCTTGAGCCTGCCCGCGTCGAGGGCTCCCTTTCCCTGCTCGAGCAGATGGGTAATCGACGCGGTGGCGGTGCTCAGCTGCACGCCGTAATGCTCCTGTTCGAGTGCGAGCAGCCGCTCCTCGGCATCGGCCATGCGTTCGGCGAGGACCGCCTGCTCCTCCCTGGACAGCGTTGGAAGCGTCGAGACCTGCTGCTGCAGCTGGGAGAGTATACTCTGCGCCTGCGGGAAATGCTTGTCGGAAAGGGCCTGCCTGTACTGAGAGAAGAGCGATTCTGTCGACACGGCGGTCGGTGCCTCCTCAACGGCATCGGGCTCCTGCGCGGCAGCCGGCTCCTCCTGCTGCACCAGCGTGGGGTCGGGAGGCGAAGACCCCTCGTCGGTCGTCTCGCGCAGGCGGGCGAGCAGCGCATCGCGCACCTGGCTGTCCTTCTCAGGCTGCTGCAGGGAGCGTTTCGTGGTCTTCTCATAGATTACGCGAAGGTCCTCGAAGATCGATTTGACCTCGCTGTCGATCCGCTGGAAGGCCGCGACCACCCGCTGCTCCTCATTCTTCTCGATGAGCGAGTAGACATGGTCAAGCAGGTGCTCGACGTTCTCCAGCCGCACGAGGAAGTTCATGTTGTCCAGCGCCGGCATGTCTTTGGCGTCGGTCTTGAGCTCCTTATGGATTGTGGTTATGTCGGCATGGATGGTCTTGTAGAACTCGTGCGCCTTGCTGAAGTCGCCGCCGGAAATGTACTTGAGGCCGTTGGAGAAATCGCGGTCCAGGCGTACGAACTTGTCCTCGAGGCGCTCTGTCTCCTGGGCGACCTTCTGCTGGCCGCCTCCTTCGGATTGGCTGCAGAGGTATTCAGTGGTCAGCTTGTACTTGATGAAGATGATGCCTTCCTCATCGAGGTAGTCTGCCAGCCCCTCGACGGTCTTTATCGGGAGGTTGAGCGCGTCCGCGGCCTCCTCGACAGTGATCTCCCCGCGCTGCTTGACCAGCTCTATGAGCAGGTCTACATCGGTGTGGACCATATGCAGATCGGCCGCCATATGGTGTTTTTTTCGTTTTGGAGGTTTTATAAATCTTTTGGAAAGGCACATCACATTTGTCACCATTGAAGGAAGAAAATGAAGAGGACCACTCGGAAGAGAAAACCTATTTTTATAAAGGCGACAGGGCATGGGACTATCCCATGCGGAGAACGAAAAGGCAGGGGAGAAAAGGGGTCTTCTTCTCCCTCGATGCCTTCATGGCCATCTCGATCCTCATCATGGGCATAGCGGTCGTCCTCTCCTTCTTCTTCGCGAGCCCCTTCAAGAGCCAGGTCTACTTCTATGCCCAGGATGTCAACCAGCTCTTCGCCACGACGAAGATCAGCAGCATAAACGACAACAACTACACGGTGCTGCGAAAAGACAAGGCTGACGGGAACATCACGAACGCCGACCACACGATCTACCAGCAGATCGCCGAGTTCTACTACAGGAACGCGAGCAAAGGCTGCGCAGACTGCCTGAGCGATGTCGCCTGGAATTTCACCAAGGACATCACGCATAACCTCCTCTCCGACCGGGTGTCCTATGAGATCCTCCTCTATCCTGATCCGATCGGCAACAGCAGCGACTACCGCGTGATCTACGAGCGCCTGGGCTGGGGGACGGACACCAGCCAGGCGAACAGCACCCTCATCACGTCGGCGAAGAGCATCGTCAGCGGACGCTACAACGACACGGAGTTCTACGGCCCCTACCTGATGGAGGTGCGCGTCTGGCAATGAACAAGCGCGGCATATTCTTCTCGTTCCTCGCGGTGATGGTCATCGTGATCCTGGTCATGATGCTCCAGCCCAAAGACTACACGTACGACTACAGCAAGCTCTCGACGAACAAGCTGCGCCTCTCGATCAACGACCAGACGATCAAGGCGGTGGACGACCAGTTCATGCCCGACGCGACCTACGATACCTATCTGCGGGCACTGATTGCCTACAATGGTTACCTTGAGGACACCGGCAAGCCGGCAGCGAGCATCGCGCAGGCCAAGGCAGACCTCGCCGAGCTCATGGAGAACAGCTCGGTAGGCGGCGTGGCGGTCAACGCCTCCCCCTATGACATCATGACGCTCGAGAACAATACCCTGCCAGACCGCATCGGCTTCATCACGGCGATCATCAGGGACCAGCTCCAGACCAACATCACGGTCAACCTCACAGGCCTTTCCGTCTTCCAGTCCAATGCGACAGGGCCATGGTCCATGGGCGTCACCGTCAACTACACCCTGCTGCTCAACGACAGCCCCCTCGCGGTCTGGGGCGAGAACAGGAGCAGGAACATCACCGTCCCGATCGCGGGGCTCGACGACGCATGGTACTACCTCAACACCGAAACAACCATCGGCGGTCCGCTGCATGCGGTATTCAGCCCGACGAGCATCGTCAAATGGAACATGACGGCCTTCCGCTCTTTCATGGACGGCCACGGCTACACCCAGCAGCCGGAAGGTCTCAGCTATCTGCAGCGCCTGGCCAACACCAGCGCCGACCCGGCCCTCTCCTCCTGCTGCGGCCTGGAGAGCGTCGTCAACAGCAGCAAGAGCTACGACAAGGC
>JBJKRA010000116.1:0-17794 GCA_046704905.1 Candidatus Woesearchaeota archaeon | reverse complement strand
AGCAGCGCCAGCTTCTATTTCTGAGGCCACGCCACCGCGCAGCCCTAACCCGTAACCCCCTTCGAGCGCAAGAACGGCGAAGGAAAGGACGGCGAACCCCTGCGCGCGGAATTCTCGGACGAAATGACATGAGGTGATACCATGAGAACAGATGACACTATAGCTGGACGTATCGCATCCGACCGGAAGCACTGCTGCTACCGGCGGTTTGATCGACCTGGATACGATACGGACAGGATACGCGCTTGAGCCGGGAGAAACGGCCCTTTCCCTCGAAGAGAGAGCGGCAGAGGTCTTTGGCGTCCCGCAGGAGAACGTCCTCATCGGCGACAGCTCACTCGCATTGCTGCGCCAGATTGTAGGGACGATCGACGGGACAATAGGCATCGTACCTCCGGACTACTTCGAGTTCAGAGAGATGTGCAGCAAGGTCAGCTACATCAAGGAACTCGCTAAGCCGCCGGAAGGCCTCTCTGCAATCCTGCTCTCCAACCCGAACAACCCGACAGGAGAGCTCCGCGACCTTTCGCCATTGCTCGCATGGGCAAAGGACACCGGAAGCTTCCTGATCGTGGACGAGGCGTACATGGAGTGGACCGGAGAAGAGCGGTCTCTCCTCCCTTACGTGACGGATGGCAATACCGTGGTGCTCCGCACCATGTCAAAGTTCTACGGCATGACACAGGACAAGGTGGGCTACCTCTTCGGGCCAGAAGAGCTCCTCCGTGGCATCAGGCCGAACGCACCATGCGCGGAGACAAAAAAGAAGGCCGTAGCTCTCCTCGGCCATCCGGACCTAGGGAAGGCGAGAGAGGATATGCGCACGCGCAAGGCCGTCCTCACGGCGCTGCTCGGGGAGCTGGACGCGTATGCGCTTCCGGGAGAGACGAACTTCCTCTTCGCCAGGGCAGAGGAAGGGAAGCTCGCTGACACTCTCCGGGAGCTCGGCGTCCGCGTCCTCGACCTGGACAGCGCGAAGGGCATCGAAGGCCGGGGATACTGCCGGATCGCGGTGCCCGGCTGGGAGACGCTCGAGGAGCTGTCCGCAAGGCTCGACGCCTACATAGACGGGCGCTAAACCTCTTTTTCTTTTTCTATATGACCTTGTGGTACGCGATGTTCTTGTTTAGCTCTTCGAGCTCTCCGACGACGACATCCACATAATTGACAGGCGCATGCTGTTTGTCCTTGGCCCAGGGCTGGGTCAGGCCGCTCGAGCTGTTGAGGCGCAGCAGCGCAAGCTCCGTCTTCCCATAGCCAAGGTTATGGTATGTCTCCATGACCGTCACCGGGTTTCCTCCCTGGCCGTTGATGCCAGGAAGGAGCGTTGGAGGCAGGTAGCCGGCGTCGACGAAGCGTTTTGCAAGTCCCTCTAGCTCGGCTTCGTTCGTCGCACCGATGACAGAGCCGAGACCGGGGAAAGGACGTTTCCATTTCTCACTGATCTTTGAGTCGACACCGTGCTTGCCCCATTCGATAATCTTATCCGCGACCGCTTCATAGAAAGACCTTCCGTCGGCGAGTTTGAGCTTCTCGAAATCGGCGGCGCCCGGATTCGACGTGAGCGTCAGGAGATAGACTCCCTTATCGCCGGCTTCGGCACCCGAAAGGAGGAAGGGGAACACCGAATCGAAGCCCATCATGGGATGGACGGTCACCGCATCGACGGCAGGGATGCTGAACTGCTCCGAAGCGTAGTTCAGCGACGACTTCCCTATGTCCCCTCTTTTGGTATCGAAGATGAAGACGCTATCGGGAAAATAATCCTTGACGAGATGGATGACATCCATGAGCGTCTTCGTGCCCCTGAGATTGCCACAGTCCCGGTCATCATATCGTTCGTAGAAGCCTTCATTCGCCTTGAACGCCGAGGCCAGGACGCCTTGGAAGGCCATCTCATCGAAGATCTCCTTGAGGTAGTCAGGGAATGCCTCGATGCCGAGCTTCCCGTACTTCTCCGGGAACGTCTCGACCACGGGATCCAGCCCGAACGAGACGAGGCTTCCTGCATCCTCAGCAGAGATAATCAATTTTTGTCTGAAGTCCATGTCAATCCCTCTATTTCTCCTGTACCGCATACGGCTCCGCGTCGAACCCGTGCTCGTATCCCCAGTTCATGGGATCCTTCTTCCAGTCGAGCAGTATCTCCCTCTCCTCTGCCTTTATCATGCCGCGCGAGACGGCGATGGGGATCAGCTGATCGTACGTAAGGATAGGTCGCAGGGTATTCTCTGGGGAGAAATTCTTCAGCGCCACGTCGAGCCCATAGGAAAAGATCGCAAGGGTGTCGGTGATCGTCGCGCCGAGTTCATCGTACACTGTAGCTTCCTTGCCTCTGCTCCCGCCGGTGCTGACGAGATCCTCGACATGGAGGATGCGCTTCCCGGTCAGGGAGATGGGATGGACGATTTCAGAGATGTCTGCTAAGACGGTTTTCTCGACATACATGCCCTGACGCAGAAGCTCATTGGCGGCAGCCAGCGAATAATCATCGCCCCGATGATAGGCGGCGAGCATCAGCTCCATACCGGAAACAGGAACGCCCTCTATGCTATTGCCGAGGCCGTGGTCCTTCGACTTCTTGCGTACATAGAGGAAAGGGAGCTTGCCGTTGTTCGCCTGCACCACGCCGAAAGGTATGGCCCAGGGGACCGTAGAGGCTATCCCGCCGATCTCCAGCAGCAGATCCTCATCGAAGATATGCAAATCATAGAAGCCGAAGGGCACCCCGTCTTTGAGGATGACGAGCGGCGCGTTGAAGCGGTCGGCAAGAGACGCGGCGGGAGCGATGCCTGAGGTCGAAGTGCCGGCGATATAGTCGAAAGAGAGATGGTTCTTCTCGATAATGTCAGCAAAGGCATCCACGACGTCCATGCGGAAAGAGTGCTTAGAGAGCAGCTTCCTGTTGTCGTTGTAGATAGGCATATGCCTTCCCGAAGCCCATAGCACAGGCTTTTCGCTGCTTATGGTCAATCCGCCGACATCGATAGCGTTGTTCGCGATCCTTTCTGCAAAGTCCATGAGACACCCCTTGTGGAAAGGGTCTGTACCTGACATCTATTTAACCCTTTTGCAGGCGAAAAGGAAAAACCAAAAGAATGACGACCGGCATGTGACGAAACAGGGGGTTTCTTTTCAGTCCTCCACCGGGCGATGCAGCAGGAGCGAACGGACGTGCGAACGGACAGGGAGAGGATAGCGCTTGAGGTAGGCGGAGAGCCGCTCCATGTCCATCCGCTCGCGCATGGCGGAGACGAGCCCGGCGTCCAGCGGCTGCCGGTACGCCACCATGTCGATAAGGGTCTTCTCCAGGTCCGAGTAGGGGAGGTAGAGGTCACCCTCCAGGGAGAGACCATGCCCGAAGAAGCGTTCCGGCGCGATATGCCTGACGAGGATGTTGCCTCCCATCACCATCCGTACGCCGGGCCGCGCCTTTCTCGTCGTGATGATGACAGGCACGGTCGCCTGCCCCCAGATCCCATGGTGGGAGAGCGCACTCTGCAGCCCGAGATACGCGGGCTTGAACGCAAAGACCGCAAGGCCCCGTTCCTCGTGCCTCGTATAGAGACCCTTGCCCAGTCGGGATATCCTCCCCTGCTTCAGCAGGATCGAAACGAGAAGCCGGGCATAGTTGTTTCGCTGCCTGCGCTCCTTGGGGATCCCGACCACACGCTCGATCGAGCCGAGGTCGACGACAGGGCTGCGCGAGAAGAGGCGCTCGACCTTCTCTAGATGGACCTGTTTTCCCATTTCCGCCTCAGGTAGTCTATCATGGCATCTGCCGTAGGGACAATCCCCTCGAGGATGATCGCCTTGAGATCGGGCCCGTCGACGGGCGGCAGGTAGTCCTTCAGGAGCGGGCCCATCCCGGCGACCTTGCTGATGTCCCCGACGCGTCCTGCAAGGAAGAAGAGGTCCCACAGGTCCCTGACCTTGCGCCGTTTTGCATAGGTCAGGGCCTTCTCTGCGAGGAAGGCCTCCGGACTCAGGCTGTAAATGGTTATCCTGTTGCCCTCGACGGTCTCATAGTCGCAGAGGACCCCCTTGGCCCTCTGGAACGTGGCCTCGAGCCGGACAGAGACACGGTCAAGCTCGAGCTCGGAATAGACGCTGCGTTCCCCTACCTTCCGTTTTCTGACGGCAAAGCCGGCAGCGGAAAGCCGCCCGAAGAGCAGGTCCAGCTTCGCCGAATCCCTCGGCAGGTAGAAGTCGAGGTCGTCGGAGAACCGCCTGCCCCCGTAGCATCTCCAGATGGCTGTGCCGCCGTGCAGCACCGCCGTATCGAAGACCGAGAGGACCGCCCCGACGATAATGTCCTGCGCGGCGGCGATCCTGCGATGGGCCTCGCGCTTCATCCTGACCTGGAGAGGTGGCTGCATAAGGATATGCAATAGTTATAGATATATATAACTTTCGTTGATGATTTCCCGGAGATGTCCGCCCTTTCAGTCCTCCACCGGCGCGACAGGCGTCCTGCCCAGAGGTCCCAGAGGCACGCGGTTGCGCCTCGCCACATGGTAGCCGAAGCCAGCGACAACGAGGCACACCGCCCCCCCGAGGAGGATCGGCGCCCGCCCCCCGAACGTATCGGCGAGCCACCCGAGGATGGGCCCGCCGAGGAGCCTCGTCCCGCCCATGAGCACCGTCTGGAGCGCGAGCACCCGCCCGTGCATCTCCTTCCTGCCTTCCACCTGGATGATCGCCGTCGTCGCGGTCATGTACAGGATGCTCGCCATGCCGACCAGGAGCACCGCGACAGCAGCTGTCCAGACGCTCGGCATGATGGCGAGGAGCAGCATGGCGAGGCCGAGCAGGACCGCGCCCCGGATGATATGGCGCATCCGCACGAGCGCCTTATGCGCGACGACGAGCGCGCTGACCACCGCGCCGAGGCTGAAGACCGAATAGAGGATGGTGAACACGGTATCGGTGCTGTGCAGGCTGTCCGTCACGAAGAGCGGCAATGTCACGTTGAAGCTGTAGGCGAGCATCCCGATGAGAAAGAACATGGACAGGCTTATCCACAGCACCGGCTCGGAGAGCACGTAGCGCAGGCCCTCCCGCACCTCGCCCTTCTGCTTCGGACGCGAAGGCGTCTTGTAGAGCTCGGAAGGCCGCATGAGGAACAGGCAGAGCAGCACGGCGAGGTACGTTATCCCGTCGATGGTGAATCCCCAGCCGTATCCGAGCGTGACGATGAGCAGCCCTGCCAGGGCCGGGCCGAACATGCGCGAGATGTTGACGAGCGCGCTGTAGAGCACGACGGCGTTCGGGATGTCTTCATCGGGCACCATCTCACTGACGAACGAGCGCCGCAGGGGATTGTCGAACGAGAGCAGGATCCCTCCCCAGAGGGCCAGTGCATAAAGCGCGTAGAGCGGCGGGTGGGGCATGAAGGCGACGAGAGCAAGCGAGAACGACTGCAGCATCTCGAGCGTCTGCGTGACGAACAGCATGGTGCGCTTGTCGTATCGATCGGCCAGCGCGCCTGCCCATGCCGAGAAGGCGAGCATCGGCCCGAACTCGCATGCGGTCAGGAGCCCGACGGCGAACCCGCTCCCCGTGAGGTTGAGCACGAGGAGGATCAGGGCGACCATCGTCAGCCAGTTGCCCGTGTTCGAGATCAGCTGGCCGATGAAGAAGAGCTTGAAGTTGCGGTTGCGGAAGGAGTAGAAGGTCTTGTGCAGGGCCTCTCCGAGATGCCCGCTCATTTCCCCTTGATGCGCTTCAATCGGACGAAACTCTCGCGCTCCATCTCTTCGAGGCGCATCGAGATGAAGACGGCCTGGCCCTGCATCTTGGGGATAACCTCGAACTCGAGCGCGTTGACCCTTCGCTTGGTCTTCTCGATCTCCTCGAGGACCTTTCTCATCGCGGTCTCCGCCTCTGCCGCGGCGAGGATCCTCTCGACGAGCTCCTCGTACGTGCGCGCCGCCTCGTCGATGGACGCCGAGTTGTAGATGCTGAATCCCCGCTCGATCACGGTCTTCGTCAGCGCGGCCGAACTGTTGATCTTCGGCACGACGACGCCGACGAGGTTCTTCCTCTCGAGCGTGAACTCAGGCTCCTGATGGACGGCAAGCGCGATCGTCCTGATCTCGACGTCAGAGTTGAGCACGCGCGCGACGTTCATCTGGTCGAGCGCCTTGTTGTACGAGGCGGTCAGCTCCTCACGTACGTCGCGGGCCTTCTTCATCAGCTCGAAGAACTCCATGATCAGGCCGTCGCGCTTCTTCTTCAGAAGCCCGTAGCCCGATTTGGCGAGCTTGATCTGCTGCTTGAGCTTGATCAGTTCCGAGCGGGTGGGTTTGACGTCGGCCATCTTATTTGTACGCTATCTCCTTGAGCACGAAATAGTCCTTCTGTTCGGTATTGACGGTGATGCCGCCTATGATGGCATGCTTGCCGTCGAAGTGGTTGTTCGCCTTGAAGCCGTCCCACATCCTGTCGAACGTGGAGCGGACGAGCGCATAGTTCATCTTGGCGAGCTCCGTGACCTGCTTGTTGGCGTCGCTCTCCTTGAGGAGGGCATTGAGCTGCGGGCCATACTGATTCACGAGCGCCTTCTGGAAGACGGTCGCGGTAGGGTCCAGGCCAAGATCATCGGCCAGACGCATATGCTCTACGCTCCCTGCGCCCTTCAGGCCGGACAGGAAACCCATCGCGGCGCCGCATGAGGACGTGTAATGGTCCTGGCCAGGGCGCAGCACCTTCCCGTATTCGATTTTGTCCCCCCTGAAGGAAAGGCCCGTATGCGGGCTGAGCAGGAAGATCAGGTTGCCCTGCTTCCTCCCCCCGCCGCCGACATCGTCGGGCGGGTGGTGGCTGGCGGCCCCTAGGCCTGTCACGCCGCTTATGGGATAGGCGGCGAGATTGCCGAGCTGGAACTCGCCGTCGTAGGTCTTCTTGAGCGTATCCTCGACGGTCTCCCTGGACTTGGCGAGACGGTTGACATCGTCAGGGCAGACGCTGAACACGAGTCGCGAATTCTCAGGGGAAAAGCCTTCCGCATCGAGCGTCTCCTGCACCTTGGCAGAGAGCCCCGCCGCATCGTAGACCGTGCCCCATCCGTCGAAATCTTTCTGCAGTGTTGCTATGAAGGGATCCATGCTGATTGTCACCTCATCGGTTCCTGGCGTCTCTTGGGCAGCGTACCTTTATATATTTTTCTATTATTAACCACTGAAAAGTGATAAAAATATTTATTTCTTGGACTCCTCAGCCGGCTTGTAGTACTTCTTCTTCAGCTCCGGGCTGATGCGCGTCAGCTCGGACTCGGGGAACATCCCGAGGAGCTTCCAGGCAAGGCCCAGCGTGCCCTCGATCGAGCGGTCGTCCTGCTTGCCCTGTCGCACGAACTGCTCCTCGAAGATCTGCGCGAACTTGAGCAGGCGGCGGTCGCGCTCGCTGAGCGCCTCCTCGCCGACGATCGCCACGAGGCCGCGGAGGTCACGGCCCTCGGCGTAGTTGGCGTAGAGCTGGTCGGAGACCTGCTTGTGGTCCTCCCTGGTCTTTTCCTTGCCGATGCCGGCGTTCATGAGCCTGGACAGCGACGGGAGGATGTCGACCGGCGGGTAGAGGCCCTTGCGGTGCAGCTCCCTGGAGAGTACGATCTGTCCCTCTGTGATGTAGCCGGTAAGGTCCGGGATCGGGTGCGTGATATCGTCGCCGATCATCGTCAGGATCGGCAGCTGCGTCACCGAGCCCTTCTTGCCGTTGATCATGCCTGCGCGCTCGTAGATGGACGCGAGGTCCGTGTACATGTAGCCAGGGTAGCCGCGGCGCCCCGGGATCTCCTCGCGTGCCGCTCCGATCTCGCGCAGCGACTCGCAGTAGTTCGTCATGTCCGTCAGGATCACGAGCACGTGCATGCCTTTCTCGAACGCGAAATAGTGAGCAGCCGTGAGGGCCATCTTCGGCGTGACCAGACGCTCGACGGCCGGGTCGTCCGCGAGGTTCAGGAAAACGACGCTTCGCTTCAAAGCGCCGGTCTCTTCGAAGCTTCGCATGAAGTACTTGGACTCCTCGTTCGTGATGCCCATGGCCGCGAACACGACGACGAAACCCTCCTTCTGCCCGACGACCTTCGCCTGGCGCGCGATCTGGAGCGCGATCTCGTTGTGCGGCAGGCCGCTTCCGGAGAAGATCGGGAGCTTCTGGCCCCTGACAAGGGTATTCGTCGCGTCGATGGTTGAGATGCCTGTCTGGATGAAGTCCGCAGGGCTCCTTCGCGAGTAGGGGTTGATGGCAGCGCCGCCGATGTCGAGCTTCTTCTCCGGGATGATCTCCGGGCCGTCGTCGATCGGCTCGCCCGCGCCGTTCAGGACGCGTCCGAGCATGTCCTCGGCGACCCCGAGCTTCAGGGTCTCGCCGAGGAACCGGACGGAGGCGTCCTTGCTGATGCCGCTCGTGCCCTCGAACACCTGCACGACGACGAGGTCGTCGCTCGTGTCGAGCACCTGTCCGGTCTTCTCCGAGCCGTCGGAGAGCCTGATCGTGACGAGCTCTGCGTAGCCCACCGGGTGCGTCTTCTGGACGAACACCAGCGGGCCTGCGATCCGTGAGATGGTCTTGTATTCTTTCATGGAGCATCACCTGACGAGGGCCGTGACCTCTTTCTCGATATCGTGCTTGGCCTTGTCCAGCACCTTCTTGTAGTCCTCCTCGAACTTGGCGTGTGAGATGTCGTCCTTGGACTTGATGGCGAGCAGGTCCTGGACCCGCGCCCCCTTCTCCATCGCACCTGCGGAGAGGTCGTAGTAGAAGAGGATGGTCTTCATGAGCTGGTAGGTCTTCTGCATCGCAGAATAGGTGTCGATCTCGTGGAACGCGTTCTGCTGGAGCACGAACTCGCGGACAAGGCGCGCGACCTCGAGGAGCAGCTGCTCCTTCGCCGGGAGCGCGTCGCTTCCCACGAGCTGCACGATCTCCATGAGCTTGTCCTCCTCCTGCAGGATCGTCGAGATGCGGTTGACGGTCTCGTCCCAGTCCGAGGCGACGTTCTCAAGGTACCACGCGCTCAGGTTGTCCTTGTAGAGCGAGTAGGAGAGCAGCCAGTTGATGGACGGGAAATGGCGCCGCTGCGCGAGCTTCGCATCGAGGGCCCAGAAGGTCTTCGTGACGCGCAGCGTCCCCTGCGTGACCGGCTCTGAGAAGTCCCCCCCCGGCGGGCTGACCGCACCGATGACCGAGACGGAGCCCACGGTCTCATCGTCCCCTGCAGAGAGCGGAACCACGCGGCCTGCGCGCTCGTAGAACTGCGCGAGCTTCGTGGACAGGTAGGCAGGATAGCCTTCCTCCCCCGGCATCTCCTCCAGGCGCGAGGAGATCTCGCGCATGGCCTCTGCCCAGCGGGAAGTGGAATCCGCCATGAGCGCGACGTCGTAGCCCATGTCCCTGAAGTATTCCGCGATCGTGACCCCTGTGTAGACGCTCGCCTCGCGCGCCGCGACCGGCATGTTCGAGGTGTTGGCGATGAGGACGGTGCGGTTGAGCAAAGGACGGCCGGTCTTCGGGTCCTCCAGGTGCGGGAACTCGACGAGGACCTCGGTCATCTCGTTGCCGCGCTCGCCGCATCCTACGTATACTATGATCTGCGCGTCGCACCATTTGGCCAGCTGCTGCTGGGACACGGTCTTCCCTGCCCCGAACGGGCCAGGGATGGCGGCGGTGCCGCCCTTCGCCAGGGGGAAGAGCGCGTCGAACACGCGCTGCCCGGTGATGAGTGGGACCGTCGGCGCGAGCTTCTCCCTGATCGGGCGCGGGACGCGCACCGGCCAGTCCTGCTTGAGGGTGATCTTCCTGCCGTCTGAAAGCACGGCGACGGTCTCCTCGACCGTGAACTTCCCCTTCTCGATGCTCTTGACCGTCGCCTCCTTCGCGTCGGGAGGGACCATGATCTTGTGGATGATGCCTTTGACCTCCTCCACCGTACCTATCACGTCGCCCGGCCTGACGGGATCGCCCTTCTTGACCGTGGGCGAAAAGTCCCATTTCTTCGCGTGGTCCAGGCCCGGAGCGGACGCCCCGCGGAAGATGTAGTCGCCCTGCTTCTTCTGCAGCACGGGCAGCGGACGCTGGATGCCGTCGTAGATGCTCGTGAGCAGCCCCGGGCCGAGCTCGACCTTCAGCGGCTGGCCGGTGTTCTCGACAGGCTCGCCGGGCGTCAGGCCCGATGTGTCCTCGTAGACCTGGATGGTCACGAGATTCTCGTTGATCTGGATGACCTCGCCCATGAGCCTTTCCTTCCCGACGTACACGACATCGTACATGCGTGCCGCAAGGTCCTTTGCCATGACGACGGGTCCGGCGATGCGGTAGAGGATTCCTTTCTCGGTTTTTGCCATTCTGATCATTCACCCTTTTCGTTCCATAGGTCGACGCCTATCGATTTTATGATCATCTCGCGCAGCTTTCCCGCCTCGCCTTTCCTTGAGAGCGTCACGACCACGGGCCTCACCATGCGGACGAGGTCCTCCTGCAGGTATTCCGGAAGGGAGTCGAACGTCTCCTGCTGCAGCACGACGATGCCGACATCGGGGTCCTTGAGGAGCTTTTCGATGTGGAGGAGGGTCTCCCTCTCCTCTCTGTCGACGTAGATGTCGCGCACGCCCGCCAGCATGAAGCCGAGCGTGAAGTCCTCCTTCCCGATGATAGCCAGCTGTGCCATTTTCTCACACGATGAGCTGCTCCTTGACGAAATCGTCGTCCATCCCGAAGGTCTTGGCCTTGAACAGCAGCAGGATGTTCTTGCTCTCCAGGTCCTTCTCGAACAGGTACGTCAGGATCGTGTCCACGGAGAGCAGGTGCAGGAAGTAGGATGCCTTGAGCCTTGAGAGGAGGTAGACCCTGATGGCCTTCTCCAGCTCTATGAGGCTGCCGTCCTGCTTGAACGCGATGATGCCCTGCTCCAGATGCCTGTAGTAGGGGGAGTGCTCGAGCACCGCGAGCGCGTCCTCCAGCGTCGGGGCCGCGAGCAGCTTCTTGAGGAGCGGGTTGCCTGACGTCCGGAAGAGGAGCCCGTGCTCCGAAGGGTCCAGCCCCAGATGCTTGATCTTGAGGATCGTGATGAGGTTACGCGTGGTGATCTCCTCGCCGATGAAGAGCTTGAAGCGCTCCGACTCCTCGCCGAGCTTGCCGATCAGGCCGAAGACGTGCGCGTAGTAGAGCGCATCGAGCTGCGACTCGAGCCGGAAGAGCGTCGCCTCGTTGGCGGGGATCTTCGCGAGGGACGAGAAGATCGTGTCGTGCAGCATGGGTAGGGCTTCTTTGAGGCTTCCTTTCGCGAGCATACCCTGGTAGAAAGGGAGCGGATAGCTTCCCGCTGGTATCAGGAGAGGCTCGACCGATGCTGAGAACATCAGCCCCCGCAGCACCGCCTTGAGGTTGTGCACGTCGTAGCGCAGCAGGTAGAGGTCGATCGGGATGCGTAGGCTCTCGTCGGCGATGCGCTGCATCTTCCTGAAAGACGCCACGAGGTTCGCCTGCACCGCCCGCTCCACCAGGTCCACGCCGGCGTACTCGGCGCCGAGCGCGGCGAACTCCGTATAGCCCTTCGACTGCAGGAAATGGATGATCTCCTGGGGCCCCATGCGCAGCATCGTCGCGTAGTCCTCGCTCGAGAGGAGCTTGGTGCGCATGACGGTCGCACGCACGTAGGTGTACGGATGGAAGTGGACGGTTATGGCTGCCATGGTCAGAAGAGCATCGCGGATACCCTCGCGACAGCATGGTGCCGCAGGTCGGCGAGCATCGAGTCGAAGCTGTAGTCTGCCCGGATCGTGCCGTCCCTGTTCTCCGCGACGAGCCCGCCGAGCATCGGGCGGACCTTCACGGTCACGCCGTTGATGAGCCTGGCGTCCTCCTCGTTCGCGTAGACGCAGGCGATGTCCAGCTCCTTCTTCGCCTTCGAAAGGAGCGAAGCGAGCATCTTCGCGCGTTCCTTCGCAGGGATCGCACTGACCTTCTCGCGGAGGTCCGCGAAGAGCGCGTCGATCGCCTCCGATTTCGCGTGCTGGAGGATCTTCTTGCCCTCGAGCTCGACCATCGCGTCCTCGCGGCGCCTGATCTCTGCGAGCTCCGCGTCGAGACGGTCTTTGCGCTCCTTCTCGTAGACGCTGACGGCCTTTTCCGCGCGCGCGTCGATCGCCTTGATCTCCTCGTCGGTCTCTTTCGAGATGAGGGAGAGCTTCTGTTCCGTCTCTTTCTCGAGCTGGCGTTTCAGTGTATCGAGGCTCATTGGTCTCACCTGGAATGATGTGTTGCCGTCATCTCGCCGATGGGATCGGGCAAAAAGGGTTTCATTTGGCGATGCCTATGAGCATGATCGCGATCACGAGGCCGAAGATGACGATGGTCTCCGGGATGACCGTCAGGATCAGGCCCTTGCCGAACAGGTTCTCGTTCTCGGCCATCGCGCCCACTGCCGCCGTACCGATGGACTTCTCTGCCACCGCAGATCCGATGGCGGAAAGCCCCACGGCCAACGCCGCGCTCAGGGCGATGACGCCCGTACTGATGTCTACCATATTCTATACCTCCGTTGTTGGTTCACCAAAGGGCATGTAGCGTTCGCCTCCGCCCTCAAAGAATTTGCCGTAATGCTCGACATAATGCAGTCGAAGAGCGTGCAGGAACGGCCCGAGCAGGCCGAGCAGCAGGTTGATCGCGTGCCCGATGAGCAGGATGAGGATGGCCGGGAGGATGCCGCCCATCCCCTCGGAGAAGAACTGGGTCGCGAACTCGTTGACCACCTCCGCGAGGGCTGCGGACGCGAGGCCTATGGCCATGATACGGGCATAGGACAGGATGTTCCCGAAGATGCCCGGCAGCTCGACCAGGCCTTTGACCCCTTCCCCCATGCCGATCAGCACGACCCCTATCGCCGCTATGATCACCCCGGGCCAGAGCAGCGTCGGGCTTCCCGTGAAAGAGAAATAGAGGAGGCCTGCGCCGGCCTGCAGGATGATCCAGCTGATCTTGGCCAGGAACGCATGCATGAAACCGTGATGCCGGTACTCGTTGATGAAGCCGAGCACGAGGCCGAGATTGATGTGCAGGAGCCCTATGACGATGGAGAAGGTCAGGAGCTCGTTGACCTGGCTGAGGCGCTCGATGAGATGGGGCAGCGCGATGCCGAGTATCTCCGTCGCGCCGAAGAATTCCCCGAAGAGGAACCCGAAGAGGATGGTCCAGAAGGCGGACCACAGCAGGATGTTGAAGAAGGCCTTGAACTGCGGCATCTTAGCCCGCAGTATCAGGAAGATCACCATCGTGGCCAGGCCGTAGCCGATGTCGCCGAGGATCGCCCCGAAGATGAGCGGGAAGGTGACGAAGGTGATGAGCGTAGGGTCTATCTCGCCGTAGCTGGGCAGCGTGTAGAGGTCCATGAAGAACTGGAACGGGCTGACGGTCCTGCCATGGTCGAGCTTCACGGGCGCGTTCTCGTGCCTGCTGACCGGCTCCTCCACCAGATGGTAGTTCTTCGTCACCTTCTGGTCGAGCTCGGTCTTGAGCCTTGCCACGCGGTCCGACTCCACGTACGCCTCGATCATGAAGGCGTTCTTGGTCATCCTGAACTGCAGCGGCGCCTGCTGCTTCTCCAGCGTCACGGACAGGAAGCTGTGGAGAGCATAGAGGCCTGAGGGCTTCTTCGCCATCGTCGAGATCTCCTCTTCCAGGCGTCCCGCCTCTGCGGCCGCCTCCTCCCGTTCCTTCCCGAGCGCAGCATGCGCCTCGGCAAAGGTCCGCTCGCCGACGAAATCGAGGTTCAGGCGCGTGAAGGCGCCCTTGAGGTACTGCTCGGCCTTGTCCGTGTGCACATACGTGAGGATCACAAAGGGTCCGTCCTGCCAGAGCTCGTGCGGCATCTTGAGCTGCGCGACCTCTCTCGCGAACGCCTCGGGCTGCTTGACCGTGCCGAACAAGGTCGTCGCGCTGCGGAGCATCAGGTCCTGGGGCTTCCAGGAGAAGACCGGCGCCTTCGCGAAGGGTGAGAGCACCGAGAGGCGCTCCTCTGCCGTATGGAGCCGCTCGCGCGCCGCGGAGAGCTGCTCGTCGAGCTGTACGGCTTTGGCATGGAGGCTGTCGACCTCGGAGAGCACGGCGTCGAGCGCAAGCTTCCTCTTCTCGAAAGCCGTCCTCTTCGGGGTGAGCCCGAGCACGGAGAGCACGGTGTTGAGCTTGTTGAGCCTCTCCGCCACGGGCTCGGCGAGGGAGAGCGGCGAGCCGCGGTCGAGCTTGGACTTGACCAGATGGCAGGCACGCAGCCCATGCAGCGTATCGATGATCGCAGCGAGGTCCGACTGCGCGGCGAACAGGTGGACCTTGGACATCTCTTTCGTAGCGAACATGACTATTGTACCTTTGCGAGAAATTCACTGTAGAGCGCATCGAGCGCCTTGCCCTTCGCGGACCTGGCCTTCTCGCGCAGCCTCTTTGCCTCGTCGTGGTAGCGGGAGAGCTCGGATTCGCGCGCCTCCTCCAGTTTCCTGAGCAGGTCGGCGACCTTCCTGGAGTACTGGGCATCGGTCTTCTGCTTGCCCTTCTCCACGACGGTGAGGGCTCTGGCGTTCGCCTTCTTGACGGCATCCTCCTTTTCCGAGGCCGCCGCGGCGACCTTCTCGTCGCCTGCCTGTTCGAGCGCACGAAGCTCGGAGAGAATCTTTTCCATGTGTTTTCGCCTTTATGGGAGGGGCTTCGGGTAAGGGGGGGCATATATAAATATATAGTATTTAGTGTAAAGAGTCTCAGCGCTGCTCCAGTAGGTGCGTCGTGACTATCCAGTCCATGATCGTCTCCGAGATGACGCGGAAGGAGCTGACGATCCTGATCTTGTGGTACTCGGAAAGCTTCGCCCGGTTGAACTGCCTGTGGTCGGGCGAGACCGCCTGCAGGAACTCCACGGCGTCCGGGTAGTGCACGTCACCGGTCTCGATCTTCTCCAGGAACCCGGAGAGCGACACCACATGGCGCTCCACCTCGGAGAGGAAGGCCTGCTCGGCGTTCGAGAGCTCCTTGAGATGGTCCACGAGGCGCTCCAGCTCCTTCGCGATCAGCGCGGTGTAGTGCAGCTCCACCGGCCGCATGGTGGAGGGCACGGCGTTGACCATGGCCCCGATCACGGCCTTCTCGATGAGCAGCTTGCTCTTGTCGATCTCGTCCTCGTACTTGGCGATGAGGGTCTCATGGTAGCTCTGCTGCATCACGTACAGCAGGCTCTTGACCTTCTTGATCATGGTCTTGAGCAGCACGAAGGGCTCCTCGATCGTCATGGGGCTCTCGCAGCTGATATGCTCCGCGTCGAAGTCCACGAACTCGATGTTGAGCAGGGTCTTCTGGTCGAAGATCTCCTGCATGTTGATCTTCTGGTTGAGGGTGATGACGAAGGAGTCCGCAGGGTTGATGTAGGAGGCGACGATCAGCTTGTTGAGCACGTCCGGCGACAGCTTCCTCTTCGTGCCGGACAGGTCGATCTGCAGCCTGACCTTCTTCTTCTCCATCACGACCGGGTGTATGGAGAGGCTGCCGTCGTTGTTCTTGACCAGGCTGACCTTCGACTCGCGGCCGATGTCGTACTTCTTGCACCAGGTCGTAGGCAGGTAAACGTAGTGCATGTTGCCGGTCTTCTGTACGTTGCGGACATCCATGTTTCTATAGGGCAACCATAGGGTTGTCTATAGGTGGAGAAGATAGAGGTATATATATATGTTTTCATGCGAAGACCGGAAATCCTCTACTCGCACGCCCCAGAGTACGAGATGGAGGCGACGCCGCACGGCCCGCCCAGGGAGGCCGGGCAATGCTCGTCGCACAGGCGCACGGCGTAGGTATGCCAGGAGGCCTCGTTCATGCAGTCCTCCTGCTGCACAGGGAAAGTGGAGAGCACGCGGCCGAGGAAGCAGGTGATGGAGGCCATGGAGAACCCGCCGGAAGACCCGTTCTCAGGGCAGCTGCCGGGGCTTTCGTATCTTCCCTCTGCGGTCTTCGTGATTAAGGCCGCGTCCGCTGCGGTGAACCTGCCGTTCTCATCCATGTCCACGCAACAGAGGTTGGAAGGCGCAGGGATGAGGCCGAGCGACATCTTCGTCGCGAGCAGCGAATCCATCGCATTGATCCTCCCGTTGCCGTCCAGGTCGCCGATCATCTGGCCGGGCGAGCACGAGACGGTCACGGGCTCGACATCAATGAGATGCTGCTGGCCATAGATTGCAAGGGAGACGCCTGACGATGGTAGAGGCAGGGCAGACGAGAAAGATGCCACCTGCATGCCGGGGGTGGAAATGGATTGCCCTCGCGACGGCAGCCTTCCGGTGTTCGAGCCGAAGACCAGGAGCAGCGCGACGGCGACCAGGACGACTATGCCTACCAGCGAGAAGAGCGAGACCCCTCCCCTCTTTATCTGATCCGATACTTGCTCAGTGAATAGCACCCAATCACCCCATATGGAAAGAAACGCTGATACTATATAAAGATTGCGGGGGACGGGAAAACCGCCGTCCATTCCCGTGCAGGGAGGGACAGGCACGAGGGACAGACGCCGGAGCAGGAAAGCCTTCCGGCCGCCTCTTCCCGCCAGGAAAACCAAAACATTTAAGAGCCATCGTCCAGAGAAAAGGATAGGAGGTGGTCTGACATAGAACGGGTGCCGTTGATGATGCTCCCCCCTACCCTGGGGGAGGGCCTGGGGAAGCGCTTCCGGGGGATAGGCAGGCATCTGCTGGCCGCTTTCCCTGATGTCGCCGAGCAGCTCGCGCCTGCAGGCATCACGCTCGACCCCCAGCTCTACGTCGGCATGTCGCTCGCCAACGCCGGCGTACTCTCATTGCTCTTCTCGCTTCTCATGGGCCTGCTGATGTTCGCCCAGGGGCGCCCGATGAACCAGCTGGTAGGCCTGACCATCGCCATCTTCTTCGGCATCCTCCTGGTCTTCCTCCTCCTCTTCATGCGCTATCCGGCGATCCTCGCCCTCAAGCGTGCGGACCTCATCAACCAGGACCTGATCTTCGCGTTGAAGGACCTCGTGCTGCAGCTCTCGAGCGGCATCAACCTCTACGAGGCCTTCAAGGACCTCTCCCGCTCCGAGTACAAGCAGATCAGCGAGGAGTTCGCAGGCCTGATCCACACGCTGGACACAGGCGTCTCCATGATCGACGCCCTGGAGGACATCGCCCTCACGACGCGTTCGCAGTACCTCAAGCGCACCTGCTGGCAGATCGTCAACTCGCTCAAGACCGGCACGAACCTGCGCGACGTGCTCGAGCGCATCATCAAGGAGCTCGGCGAGTCCCAGAAGAACAAGATCAGGAACTATGCCCGCGAGCTCAACCTCTGGTCCCTCCTCTACATGCTCTTCGCCGTAGCCGTGCCCTCGATCGGCAGCACCATGCTCGTCATCCTCTCCTCCTTCGCCGGCTTCGGCATCACCAAGGAGGCCTTCATCTTCTTCATAGCGATAAGTCTCGTGACGCAGGGGGTCCTGATAGGGTTCGTGCGCAGCAGGCGTCCGGCGGTGGGGATGTAGGATGCTGAACAGGAGGCTGCTCATCAACGCGGGCAGGGTCTACCCGCAGGACTACAGGAAGAGCATCGCCGACATGCTGCGCTACAGCGGGAGCGCCGTGCACCCCGACCTCTACCTAGGGACCATGACCTCCTACAGCCTCGGCCTCGCGCTGCTCACCTTCTTCGTCTGCTCGCTCGCCACGCCCATCGGCGCGCTCCTCTCACTCGTCGCCGCCCTGGGCGCCGCCGCGGCCGTACAGTTCCTCCTCTACATGCTCCTCTACCTCAAGGT
>JBJKRA010000115.1:0-6211 GCA_046704905.1 Candidatus Woesearchaeota archaeon | reverse complement strand
CCTACATGGAGGACGCATCGGAGCGCACCGGCTGGCGCTACGAGGTACTGATCGTCAGCAACGGATCCACGGACCGGACCGTCGCGATCGGGAAGGCGCTCGCAGGGAAGCATCCGCTCGTGACATTCCTCTCCGTGCCGATGCGCGGCGCAGGGACGGCGCTCGCCGAAGGCATAGAGGCGGCGAAGTACCCCTACCTCCTGTCCGTCGACATGGACCTCTCGACAGAGCTGTCCTTCATCGAGCAGGCGATCAGGTCCATACAGGGGGGCGCCGATCTCGTGGTGGGGTCGAAGCAGACCGGCAGCCAGGAGCGCCGGTGGCATCGGCTCGTGCTGAGCAGGGGGTTCACCTTCCTCGTCTGGCTGTTCTCCGGCCTTTCCTACCACGACTACTCGCTCGCCGCGAAGTGCTGGCCACTTGACCTCCTGAGGAGGCACCGCAAAGACATCGACACCGGCACGAGCTATGTGATAACGATGCTCTACCGGGCGAAGCAGGAGAAGCTCAGGACGGTGGAGCTGCCTATCGTCTGCAGGGACACGAGGAAGAGCAAGTTCAACCTGTTCCATGAGGTCGGTTACCGGTTCCTCCGCCTGTTCCGGCTGCTGTGGCTGCGCATGAAGGACGCGTTCTCCGGCAGATAGGAAAGGTTTTAATATATTCCTGCCCTGCTCCTCCACCATGGACGAGCAGACGCCCTGGATCAGGAAGTACCGGCCGCAGCGCCTGGCCGATGTCGTCGGGCAGGGGACGCCGGCCGAGAGGCTCGCCGCAAGAGTGGCCGCGAAGAGGCCTGCGCTGATCGCTGGCGCAAGCGGCACGGGCAAGACCGCCGCCGTACATGCCCTCGCTGCGGAGAAGGGCTACGAGCTGATCGAGCTCAACGCCTCCGACGTGAGGGACAGGGAGACTATCGAGAAGGTCATCAGGACCGCCTTCGAGCAGCGCTCGCTCTTCATGCGTGAGAAGCTCCTCCTGATCGACGAGCTGGAAGGGGTCTCCGGCACGAAGGACCGGGGCGGGATACCGGCGATCGCTGCGCTCGTCAAGGGCAGGCACGTGCCGCTCGTGCTCATCACGCAGGACCAATGGGACCGCAGGCTCTCGACGCTACGCAGGAGCTGCGAGGTGATCCCCTTCAACAGCCTCTCCTATCTCTCGATCGCGAACATCCTCGAGCGTATCAGCGCCGCGGAGCATCTCCCTGCCACCAAGGACCAACTCAAGACCATCGCCCGACGCGCGGGCGGGGACGCCCGGGCGGCCATCAACGACCTGCAGCTCCTCTCGACTGGGCCGATCACCGATGCGGCAATCGACTCGCTCACACAGCGCGACCGGACCGAGAAGCTCGCCGACGCGATGCTGCGCGTCTTCAAGACGACGGACATCTCCATCGCCGCATCCGCCTTCGACAACGTCGACGAGGACTACGAGAAGGTCATGCTCCTCGTCGCGGAGAACCTGCCCAAGGAGTACGGGAAGGACGACCTCGCACGCGCGTTCGACGCCGTCTCCAGGGCAGACGTCTTTGCGGGGCGCATCAGGAGGAGGCAGCACTGGCGCTACCTCGTCTACATCTTCTTCCTGCTCTCCGCAGGTGTGGCATTGGCCAAGAAGGAGAAGTACAGGAAGTTCGTCCCCTACGCGAACACTGCCGAGCGCGTGCGGATGCTCTTCTCGAGCAGGGGCGCGCGCGAGGAGAGGGACTCGATAGCAGAGGCGCTCGCTCCGCTGCTCCACTGCTCGAAACGCGAGATCACGCAGTCCGTGCTCCCCTACCTCGCCGTCATCGCGAGGCGCCGTCCCGAGATGCTCGCCGGGCTCTCGTTGTCTGAGGGGGACATGGCGTTCCTCTCCAGGCAGAAAGAGGCCGAGGTGACGGGCGAGAGCCGGTGATACCATGAGATGCCCCTTCTGCGGCAACAGAGAGAGCAAGGTGCTCGACAAGCGCGAGACCGGCGATCAGAACGAGACCACCCGGCGCAGGAGGGTCTGCGACAAGTGCGGGCGACGCTTCACGACGTACGAGAAGGTGGAGCCCTTCGACCTGCTGGTCATCAAGAAGGATGGCAGGAAGGAGGCGTTCGACCGCGAGAAGCTCATGAAGGGTATCAGCCGCTCGTGCGAGAAGCGCCAGATCACGAGGAAGATGATTACCGACCTCGTCGACAAGGCGGAGGCGGACATCCGCAGCCACGGGGAGAAGGAGATCAAGAGCTCGAAGATCGGCACGATCGTCATGCGAAGGCTCAAGAGGCTCGACAAGGTCGCCTACATAAGGTTCGCCTCGGTCTACAAGGAGTTCGAGGACATCGAGGAGTTCAAGCGGGCTATCGACAAGCTCGAGGAGAGATGACCATGGAAGAGGATTTCCCGCCCAAGCCGCCTGAAGGGGACGATGCCGAGGAGCTGAAAAAAATGGTCGCGTTCCTGCAGTCGGAGATCGTCAGGAAGGACGCGCTTATCGCCAAGCTGCAGGAGGAGAACTTCCTCATCATGAAGACTGCGCTTCGCCGGGCCGACGAACGCCAGAAGCTCGCCGATGCGGTGGGGAAGCTCAAGGACGCAGAAGGGCATCCCGGTCCTCCGCGCTGAGCAGGCCTCTCTTCACGTTCTCCTGGCGTACGCCGAGCATGCGCAGGACCGCTTTGGCCTCCTCTTCGCCGCAGAGATCGCCCGGCCTCTCCGCGATGGTGGCGAAGACGACGCGCACCCCGATCCTCTGCGCGAGGCGCACGTTCTGCTCGACCCTTCCCCACGCTCCACCAAGGTCCTTCCTCAGCAGCACCATGGGGACGATGTAGGCGACACCTCCCTCGGCGAGGGCGCGCATGAGGATCTCGTTGAGCCCTGAGCGGCGGTGGTGGATGAAGTCGCGCTTGGGGCTCGCCTCCGCGTCGAGGACCGCGAAGGGCCTTACGCGCCTGATCTCCCTCTCCACCTGCAACTGCGTCAGCCCCTTCTCCTCTTTCGCGAACCTCTCCAGCGAGAGGATGCAAGGGGACCGGACCCTGTCGCCCATGCCGATAAGCGCGATGTCAGCCTTCCTCTCCGCCGGAGCGAGCGTCATGACCTGCTGACCGGCTCCCGCCGCCGCTGCAGCGACCTCTTTGACGGGCTGCACAAGGTCGATGAATGCCATGGGTGAAGGAGGGGCAATCCGCTTTAAAATGGTTTTGCTTTGGTCGCCGCCTGCTTCGTGATGAGGAGGAGCGAGAAGCCTTCCTGCAGCGGGACAGTCTCGAACGGGAGATGAGAGGAGAGAAAATCCCGGGTCTTTTCGTTCGCGTAGAGGATGATCCTGCCCTTTGCCCTGAGAACGTACGCCGCCTGGTAGAAAAGCTCCTTGTAGAAAGGGGCGAGATGCCTTTCAGGGACATGCTTGGAGACCAGCGGCGGGAGCGTCGCGATGAGGTCGACCGCGCCTTTCCCGAACTTGTAGTCGAGCCACCCCACCTCTCGCCTGGAGAAATCTATGGCCTTGTGCACGCCGGCGATCTTGGCGTTGGCCTTGGCCTTGTGCAGGTCTGCCATCTGCTCGGTCGCTCCGTAGAGCGTGGGCTGTCTCTCCCGGACGCTGTCGTCGAGCGTAAGGGGAAGGCCGAACGCGCGCATCGCATGCTCCGCGATCAGGTCCCGCTCGTGATAGCGCAGGGGACGCTGGCCGGCTAGGGCGCGCTCGATGAGGATGATGCCATCCCTCAGATAGGGATCGACGATGACCGAGGCATCGGGCATGAGCGCAGTCATCGCGTAGGCGAGACTCGCCTTGATCGTGCCCTGCAGGGTATGGACCCTGTACTCGCGCTTCGAGAGCTCGGCATAGAGGCGGACGCCGTAGGCGATGCCGTCCTTCCCTTCGACCAGGACGTACTCGCGGCCGAAGCCCTTGAGCCTCACCTTCCCTTCCGCCGCAAGCGCGCGCACAATCGCGCCGCTATACTCCTCGATGAGGCTGCCGGGCGCCGTGACGCGGAAGGTATACTGCCTGCCGGGATGCGGTAGCGAGGAGGCGAACCGCGCCACAGACTCCTCCCACGCCGATGCAGGAGCGCCTTTTGGGAGCGTGTCGCCGTAGCAGAGGACGTCGTGGGCGAGATGGCTATGGTAGGCGATGCGGTAGAGTTCGGGGATGGACGCGTCGAGGATCACCTGGTCGCTGCCCCTCGTCCCCTCCACCCTCCGCCCGAGAAGACAAGAGACCTCCTCGGCGAGGAGGTCGGCGAAGGGCCAGACCGTCAGGATAAGCCCCTTAGCCATTGTCGACACTGCCGGAGAGCTCGTCGGCGATGGACCTGACCTCGTCGTAGTCCTCGCGGTTCTCGGCGAAGATTATGGCGGAGGAGACGACCACGTCGTCGTCGGCGAGGCGCATGATGCGCACGCCCTGCGTGTTCCTCCCGATGGAGGATATCGCGCGAAGAGGCACCCTGATAGAGATGCCGGCCCTGCTGACGAGGATGAGCTCCTCCTCATCGGTCACGTTGTGGATGGAGATGACCTTGCCGGTCTTGTCCGTGACCCTGAAGTTGATGACTCCTTTGCCGCCCCTGTTGATGAGCCTGTACTCCTCGAGCGGGGTGCGCTTCCCGTAGCCTCTCTCGCTGATGGAAAGGACATGGCGCCCCTGCTCGGTCTTTATCATGCCGATGACCGCATCATCCTTCCCGAGGCGGATGCCACGGACTCCTCTCGATACCCTGCCCATAGGGCGGATACCTGACTCCTGCATCCTTGCCGCGAGGCCGTCCCTGGTCGCGATGACGAGCTCGTCGCCCTCCTTCGTGAGGACCGCGTTGACGAGCATGTCGCCGTCGTCGAGGACGGTCGCGATGATGCCGCTCTTCCTCGGATGGGAGAAGTTCATGAGGCTCGTCTTCTTTATGGTGCCCTGGCGAGTGACCATGGTGACGCAGCGGTCCTCGGTGAAGGCGTCGACTGGGATGACGGCATTGACCTTCTCCCCCTGCTCGAGCGAGAGGAGGTTGACGATCGGCCGGCCTTTCGCGGTCCTGCCGCCCTCGGGCAGCTCGTAGACCTTGAGCCAGTAGACCTTGCCCCTGTCCGTGAAGATGAGGATGTAATTGTGGGTGCTCGTGACGTAGATGTCCCTTATCACGTCATCGTCGGCGGTCTTCGCCGCGGTTATGCCCTTGCCGCCCCGGCCCTGCGTCCTGTACTCGGACAGCGAAGTGCGCTTGGCATAGCCCTTGCTCGTCAGCGTGACCACGACCTCCTCCTCCTTGATGAGGTCCTCGAGCACGATGTCGTCCGCGGCGCCGTCTTGGATCTCTGTCCTGCGCGCGTCGCCGTACTTCCCGATCATCTCCTCGAGCTCGGCCTTGACGATGCCTCTTATCCGCTCTTCAGATGCCAGGATCGCCCTGTATTCGGCGATGCTCTTGAGGAGCTCCGCGTGCTCGCTCCTGATCTTCTCCTGCTCGAGGCTGGCGAGCTTCTGCAGGCGCATCTCGAGGATGGCCTTCGCCTGGAGCTCGGAGAGGCTGTAGTCGGCCATAAGGGCCTCCGATGCGGCCTGGGTGTCCTTGGCCTGCTTGATCTTCTGGACGACCGCATCGATATCGTCCAGAGCAGTGATCAGGCCCTCGAGGATGTGGCGTCGCTCCTCCGCCTTCTTCAGCTCGAACTCCGTGCACCTTTTCACGACCTCCTTCCTGTGGTCGATGTAGGGCTGGATGAGCTCCTTCAGGGGGAGCATCCTGGGCTGGTTGTCGACGAGCGCGAGCATGATCATGCTGACGGTCGTCTCGCAGTTCGTGTACTTGAAGAGCTGGTTCGCCACGAACTCGTGGTTCGCGTCCTTCTTGAGTTGGATGACGATGCGGATGCCGCGCCTGTCCGATTCGTCGCGGATGTCAGAGATGCCTTCGATGGCCTTGTCCTTGACCTTCTCTGCGATCTCCTGGATGAGCATGGACTTGTTGACCGCGTAGGGGATCTCCTCGATGATGAGCCTGTTCCCTTCCTCGTGGGTCTTGGAACGCACGCGTATCTTCCCCCGGCCCGTCGCATAGGCCTCGTTGATTCCCTGCCGGCCGAGTATGATGCCTCCTGTCGGGAAGTCTGGGCCCTGGATGATGTCGATGAGCTCGCGCAGTTCCACGTCAGGATCCTCGAGCTGGCGGATGATCGCCCTGCAGGCGCCGGTGAGGTTGTGCGGCGGGATGTTCGTCGCCATGCCGAC